>JALWEK010000145.1:0-2626 GCA_027014185.1 Aquificaceae bacterium | reverse complement strand
TTTCTCCTTAAGCGTATGTCCTTAACCTTCTTATCTTTATCAGCGATCTCTTTCAGAATTTCCGGAGTTCTGTCCTCACTCCCGTCGTCCACGAAGATTATCTCGTAGTCCTTACCGAGCGAGTCGAGGACCTTCTTAAGCCTCTCGTATAGAACAGGTATGTTCTCCTCCTCGTTGTAGGCGGGGATGACGATTGAGATCATATGTATTTCCCCTCACTGCGCAGGATAACTCGGATCTTATTTCCTTCCTCCCTCACATCCTCCACCTTGTAGTCGAGGAAGTTTATCCTGTGAAGATCCTCCGTTCCCACTCCCATCTCAACTATGTACCTGAGGGTGTAAGCTCTGTGGGGGAGTGTGTTTATCACCCTCTTGTCCTTTCTGTGGTATTCGAAGACCACTCTCCTGCACCCTTTCGGGAAGGTGAATACCTTTCGGTCTTCAGAGGAGAGAAGATCGAAGATGACATCGCCTCCCAGAACCTTTGGTAGAAAGTCCTCGAGCCTATCCCTCCAGAAGCGCTGTAGGGTCTTCCCCCTGAACTCTATCTTCCAGTCGAGATCGTACCTGGGTATAAGGTCTCCCACTCCGAGGATGCCGAACAGCGGTGAGGGAACAATACCCTTCTCCTCTATATCTTTCTGAACTCTTGATGGAAGGGCCCAGAAGCTGAGCTCTTCCCAGAACCTCCCCTTATACCTTCTCCAGACAGGAGCCAGCGGAGTAGTTTCAACTCTGAAGGTTCTTATGATGTCCTCCCTTATCGGGTTGAGAAGTTCAAACCTGCTTTCTCTGGTCTTCCAGAGATCAAAGAGATCCTCCCTGACGATGTCCATACTGGAGTGCTTTCTGCTCCAGGGTAAGAGGAAGAGGGCCATAGAAGTATTATAAGGGTAAGCTTATATGCTTATGGTAGAATTTTAAGCCATGCATCGCAAGAAGACTCTGCGGGACATAGATGTAAAAGGGAAAAGTGTCCTCGTCAGGGTCGATTTCAACGTACCTATAGACGAGCAGGGAAACATCGTTGATGACACGAGGATAAGGGCATCCTTGCCCACCATCGAGTACCTTATGGACGCGAGGGCCAAAACCATACTCATGTCCCATCTCGACAGGCCTAAAGGGAGGGACCCGAGGTACTCCCTCGCCCCCGTTGCGAAGAGGCTCTCAAGGCTTACAGGGAGTGAGGTGAGGCTCGCCCCAGACTGCGTGGGAGAAGAGGTCAGGGGGATAGTCGATCATATGAGTGAGGGAGAGGTTCTGCTCCTGGAGAATCTCAGGTTTCACGAGGGAGAGACAAA
Source organism: Aquificaceae bacterium (assembly GCA_027014185.1). Lineage (GTDB taxonomy): Bacteria > Aquificota > Aquificia > Aquificales > Aquificaceae > Hydrogenivirga. The sequence goes on along the minus strand of JALWEK010000145.1, from coordinate 1,320 downwards.
AGGAGACGAGGCCTTCGCAAAGGAGCTGGCGAGTCTAGGCGAGGTCTATGTGAGCGACGCCTTCGGAACCTGTCACAGGAAACACGCCTCCGTTTACCTCGTTCCCAAGTTCCTCAAGCCTGCTGTAATGGGGTTCTTGCTGGAGAAGGAGATTAACTACTTCGAGAAGGCGATGATAAGCCCTCAGAGGCCTGTGGTAGCTATACTTGGAGGGGCAAAGGTATCGACAAAGCTCGGGATCATAAAGAACCTCCTCAAGAGGGTGGACAAGCTCTTCATAGGAGGAGCTATGGCCTTCACCTTTATAAAGGCCATGGGGTACAGGGTGGGGAGCTCCCTGGTGGAGGAGGATCTCATACCTACAGCCCTCGATATACTCGAGATAGCCAAGAAGCTGGACGTCAAACTCTACCTTCCGGTAGACTTCATCATAGGGCAGGAGCTCTCGGACAACACCCCAACGAAGGTCGTTCCCTGGCAGGAGATACCTGATGGATGGAAGGGTCTCGACGTGGGACCCGTTTCCCTGGAACTGCTCAGAGAAATAATATCGGACGCACAGACGATAATATGGAACGGCCCCATGGGGGTCTTTGAGCTCGACAGGTTTAAAAGCGGAACCTTCGAGACGGCGAAGATGATAGCCCAGTCCTCTGCCCTGACCATAGCTGGCGGAGGGGACACGGATCACGCCATACACAAGGCGGGCGTTTACAGCGCCATCGACTTCGTCTCCACGGGAGGAGGAGCTTTTCTGGAGCTCTTGGAGGGGAACACGCTACCCTGCCTCGAGGTCCTGGACGATAGGGAGTAAAGATGGAACTAAAAGAGTTTCTGGTAGCTGCCAAGGAGGCGACCCTCCTGGGTGGTATAGTTCTCAAGGAGAACTTCAGAAAGGTAGAGGACGAGAGCATAGAGGAGAAGGCGGAGAAGGACTTTGTCAGCTACGTGGACAAGACCTCAGAGGAGAGGATAAGGGACTTCCTCTCGAGGAAGTTCCCCGACCACAAAATAGTGGGAGAGGAGGAAGGCGGAGAGGAGGAGGGAGAGTTCGTCTGGTACATAGATCCCCTCGACGGGACGAAGAACTACATAGCCGGCTTCCCCGTATTCGGGGTCTCGGTGGCTCTCTCCTACAGGGGTGAGCCGGTCGTGGGAGCTGTGTACCTGCCCTACTTCGACGACCTTTACTGGGCTGCAAAGGGTATGGGAGCCTTCAAGAACGGCAGGCCTATCAGGGTGAGCGGCACCTCGGAGGTCAAGTACTCGGTCGTGGCTTACGGCTTCCCTTCGAGGGCTATGAGGGATCTGGATACGTAC
>JALWEK010000144.1 GCA_027014185.1 Aquificaceae bacterium | reverse complement strand
GTGTAGGAGAAGATGAGCCTCTCCATTACCCACTCCCTTTCTTCTTTCTCAAGCTCCTCTTTCAGCTTCTCCTTTATCCCCTGGACCTTCAGGTAGGCCAGCTTCTCGTAGGCCACCACCCTGTCGTGGACTATGAAGCTCCTTGTCTTCCTCAGGTAGTAGTCCACTACACCCATCTCCTGGGCTATCTGGCGGACCCTCTCCGTAAAGGCCCCCTTGAACTTCTTGAGGATCTCCAGACACACGTCCCCGAGGGCCTCCTTCTCTATGTCCCCCTTGGGAGGATCTATCTTCCCCTCCCCTAAAACCGCGTTTATAACCTGATCGCTGTATCTATCGTAGGCCCTTTTGTAGAGCCTGTCCCTCCTGTCCACGTAGATCCTGTGAACCACGGTAGTTATGGCCAGGAAGAGGTCAACCGCTCCGAGGAAGAGGATAACCTTCCACAGAAAGGCTTTGAGTGCCTCTGGACTGACGAAGCTTATCCTCTGGAGGATCTCCCCCAGATCACCACCAAAGCCTTCCATAACCGCTCACCCCGAATCTTCTGTAAAGTCCTCTCCTGTCCTCGAACTTGAAAGAAGCCCCCAGACTGAACCTTTCCGTGAGCCTCAGCTCACCGCCCGCACCAGCTGAGAAGGTAGAGTATCTAACGAAGTCCTCCCCCGCCTGGAGTCTTTCGGAGGATGTCCCGAAGGAGATCGAGAGGAAGAGCTCTTTCTGCCTATCCTTGTAGCCGAACCTATTTAGGAGGGAGAATGTGGATCTCTTCACGTTCAGATAGAGAGTGGCCGTGTGGTAAACCCCCTCTGGAAGATACACGGTCAGGGAGGGGACGAGGAGCAGGACCTCCGAGTTCCTGAACCTCATGTATCTGATATTCACTCCAGGCTCTATCCTACTGTAGGATCTGAAGATACCTCCCCCCAAACTATACTGGGGAAGGAAGTCCGCCTCTGGAGATATGTCCCCGGACAGATAGCCCCAGAAGCCTCCGCCGATCCTCCTGTAGTAGTCGAGGCCCAGCTGGAAGTTCTCCCTCCCGAACCTGTTCACGAGACCGACCCTCCCTATCAGGGAACCTCCGAGGATCCCCGAGAACTTGGACTCCAAGAAGACCTCTTTATCCGTGAAGTCCCTGCCTTCATACCAGTAGTAGCCCGCCCTCAGGCGCAGGTAGTTGGGATAGAGTTTTTTTTTACGATCTTCTTCCTCGGCTGGAGCAGGGAGTAGATCTCCCTTATCTCCCTGTCCTGGGGATACCTCTCCATCAGGTATGCGAATATCTCGCGGGCCTCATCCCTCCTTCCTGTCCTTATGTAGAGCCTTCCCAGCTTCATTCCCGTGTCGTAGCTCTTCTCCTCCTCGTAGAGCTTTTCGAGGAGCTCTATCGCTTTTTCTAACTTTCCCTCCTTCTCGAGTCTGTCCACCTTCTCTAAGATCATCTTCACCTCCACCCTCCTCCTCTCGTCCGCAAGGCTCGGATCGAGCTTCTCAAGCTCCCTGTAGATCTTCAGAGACTCCTCGTATTTGCCCTGCCAGAAGAGGACCCTCGCCAGCTGGAGCCTAACCTCCCTGCTGTCGGGATAGCGCTCGGAGAGCTCCCTGTAGATCTCTTCCGCCTTCTCATACTCCCTGCGCTTTATGTAAAGCTGGGCCAGCCTCATTCCGAGGTCGTAGGTGAAGAACTTGCTCCTCTTAGCTTCGTAGCGGGGAAGGACTATCCTCTCGGGCACAAGATCGCACTCCCTCACGAAGGCGTCCCTGAAAACCTCCCTCGCTCTCCTGAGAAGTTTTACAGCGTTCTCCCTCTTTTTGAAAAAGCCCGCCCTCAGGGTGTAAAGGTCTCCGATCTTCTCTATCCTCACGTAGGGGAAGGTGCTCACGTATCTTACGGCACGCCTTAGATCCTCGAACTTCCTTGAAGAGGCCATCTGGACGCAGTAGTAGGTCTCCCTCGCGAAGGTAGAGAGAGAGAGGACTATTAGCAGGAGGAATATAAGTCTCATTTAAGGGACTCCAGCTTCCTTATCAGGTGGTTCAGGCTGAAGGGCTTTATTACGTAGTCTCTCGCTCCCAGGTCGTAGGCCTTCTCTATGTTGAAGTCTTGGGAGAGAACGCTCATGATTATAACAGGTATATCGGAGCCTGAGCTTTTGAGTTCACTCAGGGCGTCGAAGCCCGATTTTCCGGGCATGTTGATGTCCAGAAGTATGACGTCGGGCTTAAAATTCTCCACAGCCTCCAGGATCCCCTCAGCGCTCTCCATCCACATGACCTCGTGCCCCCTGTTCTCGAGGGCGGTCTTTACCATCTTTCCTATAACAGGTTCGTCGTCCACAACGAGGACCTTCATCTCCTGGAATTATAATAAACGCATGTTCTACGAGACCATAGACGACATAACGGCGGACGCGGGGATAAGAGTTTACGGAAGCTCTCTCGAGGAGGTCTTCTGCAAAGCCATCCTCGCTACCTTCAACGAGATCACGGATATAGAGAAGGTGGAGCCCAAAGAAACCTACGAGATAGAAGCCCAGAATTCCTTTCCCTTTCTCCTTGCGGACGTAATAAACGAGGCCCTGGTTCTTCACGAGAGTAAAGGTTTTGTAGCCTCCGAGTGCGATGTTCTTGAGCTCGGGAAGGACCACGTCAAGGTCAGGCTGAAGGGGGAGAGGTTCGATCCAGAAAAACATCCCTCCAAGCTGGTGATAAAGGCAGCCACATACCACAGGCTGAAGATAGAGAAGCAGAACGGCCGGCTCCTTGCCGAGGTGATCTTTGATATATAATACCCAGCATGGAAATAAGAGAGATAATGGAGATCCTCCCCCACAGATACCCCCTCCTCCTCGTGGACAAAATAACCGAGTTCGAGGAAGGGAAGAGGATAGTGGGAATAAAGAATATCTCCATAAACGAGCCTGTGTTTCAGGGGCACTTCCCCGGATTTCCCCTCTTCCCGGGAGTCTATATACTCGAGGCGATGGCTCAGGTGGGCGGGATACTGATGATAAAGTCCCTGAAGCTGGAGATAGGC
>JALWEK010000143.1 GCA_027014185.1 Aquificaceae bacterium | reverse complement strand
GAGAAGGTGACCTTCGGAAGGACGATAACCTACGGGGATCTTGGAAAGATCGTGGGAAAGCATCCCAGGTTCGTAGCCCACTGCATGAGGATAAACAGGTTCCCCGTGATAATTCCATGCCACAGGGTCGTTTCCAAGAACGGTTTGGGGGGCTTCTCTTACGGGCTGGATATAAAGAAGAAGCTCCTCTCATTCGAGAGGTCCTTCAGACAGGTCGCGGGCGATCCTATCGAACTCTGAAAGTACCTTTTCATAAATTCTCAGGAGCTCCCTGCCCGCCTGGGTTACGGTGGCTCCCCTTCCTCTCTTCCTCTCCACGATCTTCTCTCCGAGTCTTTCCTCAATAGACTTTATCTGGCTGTGGGCCCTCTTGTAAGTTAAACCGAGCCTCCTGGAGGCCTCGAGTATGGAACCGGTCCTCTCTATCTCCTTTAGAAGTCTGTACTTTCCCTCGCTTATTATCGGCTCTCCCCCTTCCTCTAGCCATACCTTAAATCTAACCCTCAAGACCTCTCTCCGAAGAGGAGCGTTCCCACCCTGACTATGGTTGCCCCCTCCTCTATCGCCACCTCGAAGTCGTGGGACATACCCATGGAAAGATGGGGAAGTTCGAGGCCGAACTCCTCCTCAATCTTATCCCTTAGCTCCCTGAGCTTGGCGAAGAAGGGCCTGACCTCTTCCGGATCCTCAAGGTAGGGGGGGATAGTCATAAGGCCCAGAACCCTGAGATTTTCCTTCAAGAGAGCGTATTCAAGCAGAGCCCTGAGATCTTCAGGCTCCACACCCCCTTTAGTCTCTTCACCCCCCACGTTTACCTCTATCAGAACCTCCTGGACTAGCCCGGCCTTCTTGGCCCTCTTCTCTATCTCGTCCGCCAAGGACTCCCTGTCGAGGGAGTGTATAAGGGAAACCTTACCCATAAGGTACTTAACCTTGTTGGTCTGAAGCCTCCCTATGAAGTGCCAGTCTATCGGAAGGTCGGAGAGCTCTTCGTACTTTTTTAAGAACTCCTGGACCCTGTTCTCGCCAAAGGTTTTAAGGCCGCATTCGTAGAACCCCCTTATCCTCTCCGAAGGGACCGTCTTCGATGCCCCGAGCAGTCTGACCGCCTTCGGATCCCTCCCGGCCCTAGAGCAAGCCATCTCTATCCTTTCAAGGACCTCTTCGAGCCTCCTGCACTCCTCCATAGGTTAGAAATTCTAAAATATTAGCCTGTTATGGAAAAGGAGAGGTACAACTTCGAAGATCTCGTAAAGGTTATGGAAAGGCTCAGGAGAGAGTGCCCCTGGGACAGGAAGCAAACCCATGAGAGCCTGAAGAAATATCTTATAGAGGAAGCCTACGAGGTCCTAGATGCGATAGACTCAAAGGACGACGAAAAGCTCAGGGAAGAGCTTGGAGATCTCCTCCTCCAGCCCGTCTTTCACGCCCAGATAGCCAAGGAGAGGGGAGCCTTCGACATAAACGATGTGATAGATGCACTCGTAAAGAAGCTGATAGAGAGGCATCCGCACGTATTTGGGGACGCTAACCCGGAGGATGTCCTCGAGAACTGGGAGAAGAAGAAGACGGAAAAGAGGGAGAGCGTTCTGGAAGGGGTTCCGAAGCACCTTCCTGCACTTCTGCGCTCCCAGAAACTCCAGGACAGAGCCTCAAGGGTTGGGTTCGACTTTACCGAGATATCACAGGTATTCGACAAGATCCAGGAGGAGATCGGAGAGCTTAAGGAGTCCATAGAGAAGAACAATAGGGAGAACATAAAACACGAGATAGGCGACATACTCACGGCAGTCGTCGAGCTCGCACGCTTCGTAGGTGTGGACGCGGAGGAAGCTCTTCAGGAAGCGAACGAGAGGTTCATAAGAAGGTTCCAGTACGTGGAACGAAGGGCTAAGGAGATGGGGAAGAGGCTCGAGGATATGAGCCTGGAAGAGATGGACGAGCTGTGGGAGGAGGGAAAGAGGAGGATGGAGAGCGCGTCCTGATGCAACGCTGTTGCAACACTGCAACACACCGTTCGTGACCTGCTGAGCGGGTATACCTAGCTATACCAACGGTTTCTCGGACCACCTTACTTTGGCATGTTCTTTGCTATATAAAGGAGTGTAAAAGTCTCTAAAGGAGGTGGAGAGATGGCTACCCTGAGCAAGCTGAAAGAGCTCATGTCCATACCTGGGGCGGTAGCCGCGGGTGAGTTCTCCGATGATGGGAGGCTTTTGGCCTACTACGGGGACATAGACGAGAAGTCGGCCGAGATTGCGGCGATGATGTGCGCGGCCAACAAGCTGATGGGGAACATGCAGGCGAAGGGATGGAGCGCCTACACAGGTCAGGGAGGCTTCTACCCGGTAGTCGGCTTCGCGGTGGCCGGCGGAAAGTACGCTGCCTGCATAATGGGGAACGTCGGGGTCTTTGTGGAGCTGGACAAGGCGGACTTCGACAAGACCTTTGAAACCCTTTCCAAGTACATCTAAAGGAGGTGGGTAAGATGGCGAACTTGGACAGGCTCATGCAGATCAAGGGAGTTTGGGCAGCGGGAGAGTTTAGCGACGACGGTAAGCTCGTCGCTTACAAGGGAAACATATCCGAAGAGCACGCGGCCATGGCCGCCGAGATGTGTGCCGCGAACAACGCGATGGCGAGGATGCAGTGCGACGGATACACAGCCTTCTCGGGTCAGGAGTGGACACCGCTGATAGGATGGGCTCTCACAGGACCCAAGTACTCGGTGTGCGTCATGGGTAACGTCGGGGTCTTTGTAAACAACGACGAGGTATCTTTCAACGAGGTCTTCAGGGCCCTCAGAGAAGAGGCGGGCACATGATGGGGCCCGTCCCCTTTTTCTTTTTTGGAGGTTTAAATGTACAGGTTTCTCTCTGAAGAATGGATAAAGGCTTACGCCGAGGAGTGGAACAGGAACGAAAAGCTGAGATCTGACCTCAAGAGCTTCAGCGCCTCTATAAAGTACTTTGTGGAGGGGAAGGAGAACGAGGCAGTTGGGCTTGTGGTAGAGAAGGGAGAGGTGGTGAGCTTTGGAAAGGCGGATCCAAACAAAAAGTACGACTTCGAGCTCTGGGCAAGCCCCGAGAACTGGAGAAAGCTCGCGAGCGGAGAGATGGGCCCGAGGGCTGCGATGCTCACGAAGAGGTTAAAGTTCAAGGGTTCCATGATCACAGCGATGAAGTACATGGGAGCCTTTGAGGAGTCCCTGAGGATGATGGGCAGGATCCCGACATCCTGGGATTAATTTAATTAGGAATGGACTTTGAGAACTTTAGAAACCTCTTCGATTGTGTGCTCGTCATAGACAAAGACAGAAGGATAATCTTTGCAAACGATAGGGCCAGACAGCTCTTGGGAAACAGGGTGAGGGAGGGGGAAAGCTGTAAGGGTCTATTCTCCATATGCAGTTCCTGCCCTATGGATCTGGTGGAGGATACGGAGGAGGGGGTTCAGGTTTACGACGTAAAGACCTTCAAAGAAAACCACGTATGCCTTAGCATGACCCCTTATTACGAGGAGGGTGAGTTCAGGGGAGTTATAGAGATCTTCAGAGATGTTAGCCGCGTAATCCACTACATGGAGGAAGTCAAAAAACAGAAGGAGTTCGTACAGGTGATACTGGACTCGATAGTGGAAGCAGTTCTCATCTCAGACGGCGAGGGATATGTGGTAGAGCACAACGCCATAGCAAGGAGGATACTCTGCAGGGAGTTCGAAGACCTGAAGGGCAGACACATAAGCGAGCTTATAAATCTCACATTGGAGGATCTACCGCCCGAGGGGGAGAGGGCTGACGTTTACATAGAAACACCCTGTGGCAGGCAGAAGGCTTCCGTTCTTGTCTCCAGATTGAAGGTAGGAGAGGGTTACGTTATTTCCTTCTACGTGGTCCCCGAACTCTTCTCCCACGAGGAGGGAGGTATAAGGATAATCACCAAGAGTCCCAAGTTTCTCAAGGTTCTAGATAGGATAAAGTCTGTAGCCGATATGAACGTGAACCTGCTCATAACGGGGGAGACTGGGACGGGAAAGAGCCTAGTTGCCAAGTACATACACATACTTTCTTCGAGAAGGGACAGGCCCTTCGTGAAGATAAACTGCGGAGCTATACCCGAAAACCTCTTGGAGGCTGAGCTTTTCGGTTATGTGAAAGGTGCCTTCACGGGAGCGGTTAGGGACAAGGCGGGTAAGGTGGAGCTGGCCGACGGCGGCACGCTCTTTCTCGATGAGGTAGGAGACCTACCCCTACACCTCCAGGTAAAGCTTCTAAATCTAATACAGGAGAAGGAATTTGAAAGGATAGGTGACCTTAAACCGAGGAGGGTGGACGTCAGGATAATAGCAGCTACGAACAGGGACCTGAAGAAGATGGTTGAGAAGGGTGAGTTCAGGGAGGACCTTTACTACAGGCTGAACGTTGTCTCCATAAACTTGCCCCCGCTGAGGGAGAGAAAGGAGGACATACCTTACCTCGTAAACTTCTTCCTCGAGAAGTTCTGCAAGCTCCACAAAAGGAGTATAAAGGGTTTCTCGCCCCAGGCGATGAAGCGCCTCCTGGAGTATGACTACCCGGGAAACATAAGGGAGCTTGAGAACATCGTGGAGAGCGCGGTTATAGTTGCTAGGGGTGCTATAGTTAAGGAGGAAGACCTTCCCGAAGAACTCAGGTTCAGGAGGTATCCGAGGAAGGATAAGGGCATGAGTGAAAGGGAGAGGATAAAGGAGGCCCTCCTAAAGGCTGGAGGGAACAGAACCCTTGCGGCAAAGCTCCTAGGAATACACAGGACCACACTGTGGAGGAAATTAAAGGAGCTCGGCATTGAGTGAGACCTTCCCGTAATCGATGGTTCTGGTTATCCCCACGCCAAAGGTCTCCTCAAAAACCCTCCTGCCGATACCGCCGTAGGAGTGAGCCCCCAGGAGAGCTAAAGATACACATCCTTCCTCTATACGTCTTAGGTTTTTCTCTATCAGGATCCTTACATCTTCCGGGCTCACGCCCCTTCTGTCCTGAAGGGTGTCGGCCGGTATCCCTAATATCTCCTGCGCCTGGGGGTTACCTATCAGAAGCACGCTGGATGTGGAGTTTACAAACTCAGTCCTCAGTCTGGCGTCTATCCTGTTTTCGAGGAGGGTCTCCCTGTAGGCGGCGGGAACTAGGAAGGTAGGGTATGTGGTCATCTCGGGTTCTGTGAGGGGACGGTCCTCGGGCTCATCTATAAGAACTATCTTGACGAACTGCTTGTTCAGGTACAGTGTGTTACCCACGACCCTATCGACGTCCGCACGGCATTTCCCCCTTATGGACTGGGAGTAAGGCCTCACGAAGGAAGGTATGGCCTTACCTTTAACCCAGAGACCCCCCTCGAGGGGTATCCATCCCAGGAAGGGAAACTCCACCTCCTTGGTCGGTAGGCCGAGCGCCTCTGCAAAGGTTCTAACCTCTTTAATAAAGAGCCTCTCCTCCTTAGACCCGGGCCTCCTTCCGGGAGTGGAAACGAGATCGAACAGGGAACCTTCTTCCTTCTGCTGAAAGAGCCCGTATATGCACCCGCAGTAGTCCTGCTGGTAGATCTCCTTCTCCTTGGTCAGCCTGAACATCTCCTGGGTTCCACCGCCCTTCCTGTAATCGACGGCTATGAACCTCACCCCGTAACGGGAGGCAGCCCTCTCACCGCTATTCTTGAGCTGGGAGAACTTCTTCTTCGGGCTCATCAGGAGTGTGGTTGTAAAGGCGTAGCACCCGAGCTCCTTTGCAAGCCTAGCGGAGCGCTCAAGCCTGAAATCGAAGCATACCGAGCACCTCTCTCCTCTCTCCGGCTCGTTCTCGAGACCCCTTACGCTCCGGAGCCAGTCCTCCACATCGTACTCACCTTCTATAAGCTTTATCTTCAGCTCGTTACAGGTTCTCTCGGTTTCCTGGTACCTAAGCCTGTACTCCTCGTAGGGGTGTATATTCGGATCGTAGAAGAACCCGATGAGCTCAGAATCAGGATTCTCTTCCCTGAAGCGCTTTAAAAAATATATAGCGTCTGGAGCGCAGCAGATGTGGATCAGTACCCTCTCCATAGGAGAAAAGTTTAAGCACCCGTTTTCTTCGAGGGTATGATGTCTTCCAGCCTCATCACCTTCCTCTTAGGGACTCCCACTATAGCCTTCTTTAGATCCTCACCCTCGTAGATCTTGGAGAGCTCGTTCTGTATGAACTCTATGAGCTGGTCTATCTGCTTTTGAAGTTCCTCCATCTGCTCCTTCATGTTGAGTATTATGTCCACACCCGCCAGGTTAACACCCAGCTCTCTCGTGAGGAAGAGGATGAACTCGAGTCTCTCGAGGTCCTCGTCTGAGTAAAGGCGTGTGTTACCCTCCGTTCTGGAGGGCTTGAGGAGGCCCTCCCTCTCGTAAAGTCTTAAAGTTTGAGGGTGTATGTCGTACATCCTCGCAACCACACCTATTGTGTAGAGTCCCTTCTTCCTCATGGCTCTCACCTCTCCTTAATTCTCCGAGGCTCAGGAAGCAACTCCTGAAGCTCTTTTAAAAGCTTCTCAAGCTTCTTCCCGTCTTTGAACACCTTATCCAACATACCTATCTTAGGAACGTCAACGTTCACCCTAACGTACAGATTCCCTCTACCGCCTCCCTTCAGGCGAGGCATACCTTTGCCTTCAACCTTTATCAGATCCCCATGCTTCGTCCCCGGAGGTATCTTGACCTTAACCCTCTCACCGGAGAGGGTAGGCACCTCTATCTCTGTTCCCAGAACGGCCTCCGGGTAAGTTACGTTCACGTCCACGTAAAGATCGTCACCTCTCCTTTCGAAGATCCTGTGGGGTTTGACCCTAACCTGTATGTAGAGGTTACCCGGTGGACCTCCGAACCTGCCGGAGTGTCCCTTGCCTTCCACCACCAGCTTGGATCCGGTGTCCACCCCCGGCGGTATCCTTACCTTTATCCTCTCCCTTCTCCTGACCGCGCCCCTGCCTCCACACTCCCTGCAGGGCTCGTAAACCACACCCTCGCCCCTACAGGTGGGGCACGTCTGGGCTATGGTCATGAAGAACTGTCTCTGGACTACCTGACCCGTTCCCCCACAGGTGGGGCATGTCCTCACACCCCTACTCCGATCGTAACCTGTGCCACCACAGGCTGTGCACTCCACATCCCTGTCCACGTCCACCTCCAGGGTGGTTCCCCTGAAGGCGTCCTCGAGGGATACCTCCACAGTCCTGTATATGTCCTCACCCCTCTGGGGTCTTCTTCCGGTCCTCTTCCTTCCTCTGGTCGCCCTTTCGAAGATGGTGTCGAACACCGAACCGAAACCGCCTCCGAAGAACTCGTTCAGTATCTCCTCGAGGTCCGGTATCTGGGTCGTGTAGGCCTGCTCCTGCACACCCTGGCCCTCGAAAGCCGCGTGACCGTACGTGTCGTACCGCTTCCTCTTCTCGGGATCGGAAAGTATCTGGTAGGCTTCGTTTATCTCCTTAAACTTCTCCTGGGCTTCTGGATCCTTATTTATGTCGGGGTGGTACTTTCTGGCAAGTCTTCTGAAGGCCTTCTTTATCTCCTCCTGGCTCGCGTTCCTGGGCACCCCGAGTATCTCGTAGTAGTCCCTCTTGGTGGAAGGCATTACAAACCTCCTATCAATATTTCTACCCTGGTATTAAGATAAAATTTGAGTTTATCTATGTCAAGGTTGGGGAAGACCCTCCGGTATGAGGAGCCTCTCGGGTTTGAGCACACCGCTCCTGTGGCTCCCAACACCCACGAACGTTTCGTCTATGTAAATTCTAACATACCCTTCCGGGAGCTCCTCACCCACCAGCACGGGGTTACCGTTCAAGACCTTCTTCCCGTTGAAGTAATCCAGACTCACCTTCGGTAAAAAGTCCAAGGCCTTATCTATCGGGATGACAAACCTCCACGGATCCTCGGAGCTCAGGAGTTCATCGAGATCTATCGCCTCCCCGAGCGTAAATGGGCCCACGCTCTCCCTCGTGAGGTCCTTTACCACCGCCCCGCTCGAGAGATCCATCCCTATATCGTTTATCAAACTTCTGACGTAAGTTCCGGAGGAGACCTTAACGTAAATCTCGAACTCAGGGAGCTGGCACCATACGAGCTCTATGTCGTACACCTTAACGCTGATCGGCTTTAGCTGTGGCTTTATACCCTTCCTCGCAAGCCTGTAGGCCCTCTTCCCCTCCACCTTCTTCGCAGAGTAGGGGGGCGGTATCTGTTCTATCTCCCCTTTGAACCTTTCCAGTACGTTCTCTACATCCTTGCAGCTTACCTTCACCTCCCTCTTCTCAAGGATCTCCCCCTCCAGGTCGTAGGTGTCGGTGATCACGCCGAGAACCCCCCTCACCCTGTAGCCCTTCTCCAAGCCGGTGAATATCCAGGAAAAACGGGTCGCCCTTCCGACTGTAAGGAGGAGAACACCGGTCGCTATCGGATCTAAGGTCCCGGTGTGGCCCACCTTCGTCCTGAGCCTTTTCCTAACCTTCTCGACTACGCGGGTGGATGTCAATCCTTTAGGTTTGTTTACGACCAGAACCCCGTCCATGGATCAGCTCAGGAAGTCCTTCAGATGTCTTTTCATTGCCAAGCTCCTGAGCTTTCTCAGGGCCCTCGTCTCCAGCTGACGGACCCTCTCCCTCGAGACCCCGAGTATATCCCCTATCTCCCTGAGGGTTTTAGGTTCGTTCCCCCTCAGGCCGAAGCGCAGCTCTATCACCTTCCTCTCCTTCTCAGGGAGCTTATCCAGGAGGTCGTATATCTCCTTCTCCAGAACCTCCTGAATTACGTGCTCCTCCACCTCCGCCGTACCATGCTTGCTCAGGAAATCGACGAAGAAGGTGTCCTCGTTCTCACCCACGGGCGCGTCGAGGGAAAGGGGTATCCTGCACACCTGAAGGTACCTCTCCACCTCCTCGGGAGAGATCTTGTACCCTTCCTTCTTGAACCTCTCCTCTATCTCCTCCTCGGAGGGCTCCCTGCCCAGCTCCTTTTCCAGCTCCTTGGCTATCATCTCCTTGGAGAGGTGCTCTGCCACCTCCTCAGGTGTTGGCTCCCTCTCCAACTCTTTGGCGAGCTCCGCGTATATGGTCCCTATCTTGCTTATCAAATGGGACTGCTTTAGGGGGATCCTCACGGCCCCGGTCTGCTGTGAGAGGGCCTGCATTATCGCCTGCCTTATCCACCACACAGCGTAGGATATGAACTTCACACCCCTCTCGGGATCGAAGCGCTTGGCGGCCTCCAAGAGCCCTAGGTTCCCCGCCGCTATCAACTCTGAGAAGGGTAGGCCGTACCCTATGTACTGCTTGGCGACGCTGACGACGAACCTGAGGTTGGATTCCACCAGCTTCTTCAGAGCCTCCTCGTCCCCCTCCTTGGCCCTCCTCGCCAGCTCCTTCTCCTCCTCAGGTGTGAGGAGGGGTATCTTTGAGATCCTCTTAAGATACTGATTTATAAGCTCCTGCTCCGTGTCAGGCATCGGTTCACCTCAGGGGAAGAACTAGATAGACGTTGCTCGAGTTCCTCCTAACTAGCAGCAGAGCTTTGCTCTTGCCCATATCCTTCAGGCTCTCGATGAGCTTGTAGAACTCCCTCACCGTAGATACCTTCTTGTAGTTAACCCTCATTATAACATCCCCGGGTCTGAGGCCACTTTCGTAGGCCGGGCTTCCGGGAGCCACGCTCACAACC
>JALWEK010000142.1 GCA_027014185.1 Aquificaceae bacterium | reverse complement strand
ACACGAGCCTAAGGAAGTAGGAGCTGTTATGACGGTTCCGATGGTAGTGTTGGGGGTGATGGCGGTTGTAGCGGGGTTTTTTGAGGGGTGGTATATGCATGCTGTTGGTGGAGAGCATAAGGAGATTCATCTCAATATAGCTGTGACTTCGGTCTTCGTCGGTGTACTCGGTATAGCTCTGGCTTACGGTATATTCGTCAAGAGGTTTATAGATCCCGAGAGGGCGTACGAGTCTTTGAAGGCGGTCCATACAACCTTCAGAGAGCAGTTCTTTACCGAGAGGCTCTACCACGGGATCCTGGCAGCCGGATACATGAGCTACTCGAAGGTGCTCTACCTTGTGGGGGAGAGGCAGTTCATAGACGGTATAGTGAACGGGACGGCTTACGTGGTCCAGTCGGTGGGTCAGGGTCTTAAGTTTCTTCAGGCAGGTAAACTGAACTGGTACGCCTTGGGGCTTGCGAGCGGTTTTGCTATACTTGCTCTACTTCTCTTGGCCCTAATATACGGAGGAGGATACTGATGGAGAAGCTGCTGAGCCTGATAATATTCCTACCCCTCGTAACCGCAGGGGTAATATCCCTGATAAGGAAGGAGGAGGTCGCTAAGATCGCCTCCGTGGCGGTCTAGGGTCTGGTCTTTATCCTCTCACTGGTTCTGTTCTTTAACTTCGATTTCTCCAAGCCGGGCTTTCAATTCGAGACCAAGATAGACTGGATCCCGGCCCTCGGAATTTCCTACCATCTCGGCCTTGACGGGATGGCCATTTCACTGATAGTTATGACCGCACTCCTCTTCTTTGCTGCCTTCGTCTGGTCCTGGAGGATAGAGGACAGGCCCGTTCTCTACACGGCCCTCTTCCTACTCTTGGAAACCGCCTGTCTTGGGGTGTTTTCGGCTCTCGACTTCTTCCTCTTCTATATATTCTGGGAGGGGATGCTCATACCCATGTACTTCATAATCGGCTTCTGGGGACACGAGAGGAAGGTCTATGCGGCGAACAAGTTCTTTTTATATACCTTCTTCGGGTCCCTGTTCCTGCTCCTCGGTCTTGCCTCGGTGATAGTTTATGGATACTTCGCTACGGGGCAGATAACCTTCGACTATCTGGAACACGCCAAGATGGGATATCCCGTCTGGCTTCAGCTGGCGGCCTTCCTCCTCTTCGGTATAGGCTTTGCCGTAAAGATACCCATGTTCCCTGTCCACACATGGCTCCCTGATGCCCACGTCGAGGCTCCGACCGCAGGCTCGGTTATCCTGGCTGGAGTTCTCCTGAAGATGGGAACCTACGGCTTCGTCAGGTACTCACTTCCCCTCTTCCCCGACGCTTCCAAGTACTACATACCCCTTATATTCGCCCTATCGGTTATAGCGATAATCTACGCTGCGATGATGGCGATAGCCCAGACCCACATAAAGAGGCTGATAGCCTACTCCTCCATATCACATATGGGTATAGTTACCCTTGGAACCTTCGCCCTCGACAAGGACGCCCTCAACGGCGCCGTTTACATGATGATAGCCCACGGTCTTTCCTCCGCAGCCCTCTTCTTTGCGGCTGGATTTATCTACGACAGGATCCACTCCTACAACATGGACGATCTGGGAGGCTTGGCAAGGTACCTTCCCAACTTCGCTATCTTCTTCATGATCTCGGGCCTTGCGGGTATAGGACTTCCCGGTCTTGCGGGCTTCATAGCTGAGTTCTTAGTTCTCCTCGGAACCTTCAAGGCCCATCCCGTATGGGCAGTTATCGCCGGAACCGGGATGATCTTAGGGGCCGCTTACTTCCTGTATATGTACAAGAGGGTTATGCTCGAGGAGGACACTCTGCCCGACTCTAGGAAGGAGAGATGGGCCAAGCTCAAAGATGTGGAGACCCATCATGTGATACCTTTTGTCCTGATCCTTTTAGTGGCCTTCATCATGGGACTTTACCCTGCTCCTTTTGTAAAGCTCATAGACCACACGACCAAACTCGTCTTCGGAGGTTAGAACCTTGAACTGGAACGCCCTTCTCCCAGAGCTCGTTCTTCTCGTTGGGACTCTGATAATCTTCTGTCTGGAACTTATACTGAAGGAGAGGTACTACAAGAGCCTGAGCTTGCTCGGTTTTATAACCGTTGTTGCTTCAGCCTTTTCTATCCTCTTCGTGAACTACCCGGCATCTACCCTCTTCGACGGTTTCTCGGTAACCGGCTTTAACCTTATAGCCAAGTTCTTCCTCCTAGCGGTTACAGGTCTTGTGATACTGTCTTCGTATGACTACTTCATGAGGAAGGGATCCATTTACAGCGAACTCTCCTATCTCTACCTGATAGCCCTTATGGGCTTCATGGTAATGCTCTCCTCGGAAAATCTCGCCATAATCTTCGTTGGTATAGAGCTGGCTTCAATAACGATGTACATACTGGTTGGCCTCTTCAAAAGGGAGTACTTCTCGAAGGAGGGGGCTTTTAAGTACCTAGTGATAGGGACTACTGGAACATCGATGTTCGTTCTCGGTTCGGGGCTCGTTTACGCCTCCAAGGGTGATCTGCTCCTTGGGTTCAGGAGCAGTACCGATCCCATGTTTGCCCTAGGGGTTCTCCTTCTGATGTCCGCCCTCGCCCTTAAGGTGTCCGCGGTTCCCTTCCACTTCTGGACGCCCGACGCTTACGAGGGTGCTCCTACTCCTACCACATCGTTTTTGGCTACGGTTCCCAAGATAGCAATGTACTTTCTGTTCGTGAAGCTGACGGTGTATATGTTCTCGGCTCTACCGAGCTGGGAGTTCCTCATAGGTGTTGTCGCAATAGCCTCGATGTTCTACGGGAACTTCATGGCCTACGTTCAGAGGAGCGTAAAGAGGCTGCTGGCTTACTCCTCGATAGCCCACGCTGGCTACTTTACCCTCGCTCTCACGGTCCTGGATAAGATACTCATCTCCTCGCTCCTGTTCTACGTCTTGGTGTATGCTCTGGCCACGCTGGGGGCTTTTACCGTCCTGTCTGTTCTTGAGAAAAAGGAGGGCTGGACCCATCACTTCCTGGACTACAAGGGTGTGTTCAGAGAGCATCCTGTTCTCGCCTCTCTGCTGGCCCTATTCCTCTTTGCTCT
>JALWEK010000141.1 GCA_027014185.1 Aquificaceae bacterium | reverse complement strand
CTTCGTCATTCCTATGCTTGAGAACGAGAGGGCCGAGAGGGTCGTAAACACAATAGTTGGACTTTCCAAATCCCTCAACGCCCTTTCGCTTGCGGAGGGGGTGGAGAACAGGGATATACTTAATAACCTGAGGGGGGTGGGATGCGACGAGGGGCAAGGATACTACTTCGCCCCTCCGATGAGCTTTGAAGAGCTGAGGGAGTTTGTAAAGGGAAAGACATAGATACATGGTAACTAGGGACAAGCTCAGGAAGGCCTTACATACAGTGGCCGAAGCTGTAGGTCAGGCTAACCTCAGGTTCGTAGTGGAGAGGATAATCCACGATCTTTCGATAACCAACCCCTCCTTCAGGGAACTCCAAGTGCCCGAGGATCCAACGGAGCTCGATCTGGAGCTGTTCGGAGACGAGGAGATAGAGCGCTTCTACTACCTCCTGGCAGATATAGCAGGTTCCCTTGCAGGGGAATCTTTGAAGGAAAAGCTCCTGAAGGAGATAGAATGATCGTAGGGTTATGTTGGGTGGGTTTATAATAATCCTCCCATGAAAGAGCTCAAGGAATACAACCCGAATGAGATAGAGGAAAAGTGGTCGAGGTTCTGGATAGAGAAGGCCCTCTACCACGTCGAGAAGCCAGACAAGAGAAGAAAGTTCTCCATAGTCATACCCCCTCCGAACGTCACTGGATCCCTCCATATGGGGCATGCCCTCAACTCCACCCTCCAGGACATAATAGCCCGCTGGCAGAGGATGAGGGGAAGGCAGGTGGTCTGGGTCCCCGGCTTCGACCACGCCGGCATAGCCACACAGTATGTGGTGGACAAACAGCTCCAGGAGGAGGGCAAGAGCAGGCTCGAGCTCGGAAGGGAGGAGTTTCTGAAGAAGGTCTGGGAGTGGGTTCCAAAGTCGAGGAACGCCATAAGGACCCAGCTCGAAAAGCTCGGGGTCTCGGTGGACTGGAAGAGGGAGAGGTTTACCCTCGACGAGGGCTTCTCGAGGGCTGTCAGGAAGGCCTTCAGGGAGCTTTACGAGAAGGGGCTCATATACAGGAGCGAGTACATAGTCAACTGGTGCCCGAAGGATCTAACAGCCCTCTCGGATCTGGAAGTGGAGCACGAGGAGGAGAAGGGAAAGCTCTGGTACATCAAGTATCCTCTCGAGGACGGCTCGGGTCACATAACGGTTGCCACAACGAGGCCCGAGACGATGCTCGGAGACACCGCGGTAGCGGTCCATCCCGAGGACGAGAGGTATAAACATCTGATAGGAAAGAGAGTCAGGCTCCCATTAGTTAAGTGGAAGAGGAGGACCCTTTCAGGAGAGGAGATAGAGGAGCTCATTCCCATAGTAGCGGACGAGAGGGTGAAGCCCGAGTTCGGAACGGGAGCGGTAAAGGTTACCCCAGCCCACGATCCCAACGACTTTGAGATAGGCAAAACCCACAACCTCCCCTTCGTGAAGGTGATGGACGAGAGGGCGGTGATGAACGAGAACGCGGGGGAGTTCGCTGGACTGGACAGGTACGAAGCGAGGAGGAGGATAGTCGAAAGACTGAAGGAAGAAGGCTTTTTAGAGAAGGAGGAGGAGCACACCCACGCGGTGGGAAGGTGCTACAGATGCAAGACCGTCATAGAGCCGATGGTTTCCGAGCAGTGGTTTGTGAAGGTCTCAGACCCGGCGATAAAGGACGTCTCCATAAGGGTTGTGGAGGAAGGTATAAAGGAGAGGGAGGAGAAAGAGGTTTTCCTACAGCTCGCCGAGGTCCAGGGGCTGAGCATAAATATCCCCGTGGAGGACGAGGTCTCGGGGCACACGAGAGCCGTGGTAATCCTCACCGAAGGGATCGAGTTCCTTGCAGGCGTTAGAGAGGGAGAGCTGGCATACATTTACTACCCCGAGGGGAAGCCCGAGAAGGTGGATACAGCCAAAAAACTCGCCTACGAGTTCATGAGAAGGCCCACGGGGATGGAGTTCCTGATAGGCGTGGAGGGAGAGGTAACGATAGCCAGGATGGGAACCCAGCAGACCTTAGAGAAGGGAAGGTATCTGATAGTCCAGGAAGGAAGCAGACTTAACCTCTATGCCTGGAAGAACGGCTCTTACGATTTCCTCCAGGTTATAGAGACGGGAAGGGCTAAGTTGGAGCCCGCCCAGAAGTCGATAAAGGTGAAGGTGGAAAAGGAAAAGAGAGTTATAGAGGAAGAGAGGAAAGTTCGCTTCATCCCAGAACACTGGAAGAAGTTCTACTTAGAGTGGATGCACAACCTCAGAGACTGGTGCATCTCCCGCCAGATATGGTGGGGCCACAGGATACCGGTCTGGTACTGTGAGGACTGCGGAGAGGCGACCGCCTCCACCGACGACGACTTCGATAGAGCCTACGACAAGATCATCTTCAACCTGATAGCGGACGGTAAGATCGGCCTCGAGTTCACCCCCGAGGAGATAGAGGAGATCCTCCACTCGCCCAACTTCGTCCATCCCGAGATGACGGTCCTGGACTTTTACAAGAAGTTCGTCTTCCACAGATACCACTCCACCGAGATGGACGCAAACTCCCTGAGACTCTTCTTCACCCAGGAGGCCAACCCTATGGCGATGCTCACACCCGGAGTTTCCACGAAAGGACTCTACAGATACGACTCCCAGAAAAAGAAATGGAGGATGGTTCTAAGGTGTAAAAAGTGTGGCTCTGAGAACCTCAGGCAGGAGGAGGATGTTCTGGACACCTGGTTCTCCTCCGCCCTCTGGCCTTTCGGTGTCTTCGGCTGGCCCGAAAAGACTGAGGACCTCAAGAACCTCTACCCCACCGACCTCCTCGTTACGGGTTTTGACATCATCTTCTTCTGGGTAGCGAGGATGATAATGATGGGAACCCACTTCATGGGGGACATCCCCTTCCACGACGTTTACGTCCACGCCCTCGTGAGGGACGAAAAGGGCCAGAAGATGTCCAAGACCAAGGGGAACGTGATAGATCCTTTAGACATAATAGAGAGATACGGGGCGGACGCTCTCAGGTTCACCCTCGCGATCCTCACGGTCCAGGGGAGGGACATAAAGCTCTCGGAAAAGAGGTTCGAGGGATACAAGCACTTCGCCAACAAGATCTGGAACGCCTCCAGGTTCG
>JALWEK010000140.1 GCA_027014185.1 Aquificaceae bacterium | reverse complement strand
GAGCTATGCCCTTCTGGAGGAAGTTGTAGTTCAGAAGACACGTGGAGAAGAGAACAACCTTACCGTTCTCACCCTTGACGGGCCTTCTGTTCTTCCTGAACCAGGTGACGAAGCTCTCGGTGTTGAACTTAGGCAGTTTTGCCCTCTGGTCTATACCCATAAAGTTTTCCAAAACCACCCTAACGGGTTTTGTGTCCATCAGGGCGTTTACCACATGTGCCTGAGGTCCCACGTTCAGCTTACCGTTCAGGTCCGTGTTTACCATGAGCTTGTCGGTGAACTTGGCCCCCTTAGCTTTGAACTTCCACGCCTTGTATCTCAGGGACAGGTGAGGGAAGTCTATCTTCCACTCGTGGGGAGGTGTGTATGGGCATCTGAAGTAACACTGCTTGCAGTGGAAGCAGAGCTCGAGAGGTTTTGCCAGCTCCTCCTTAGTTAATTTGTTTACGTCATCGTCCTTTGAGTCCACAGCGTCAAAGAGTGTCGGGAACGAGGGACAGAAGCTCACGCACATGCGGCAGTCCTTGCATTTCGAGTAAACCCTCCTCGCCTCCTCCCAGATGGCCTCTTCGTCGTAGAACTTGGGATCCTTGATGTCAAAGTTGAAGTCCTTTACTCCTCCTATGCTCGATTCGTACATTACCTTTTCTCCCGTACTTTGTTTGAGAGGGGGAGACCCCCCTCGGAAGTTTTAGGCAGAAGCCTTGTACTGCTCGAGGGCCTTCTGGAACCTTCCGGCGTGGGACTTCTCAGCCCTTGCGAGGGTCTCGAACCACTCGGCTATCTCGTCGAAGCCCTCTTCCCTTGCAACCTTGGCAAAGCCGGGGTACATCTCGGTGTACTCGTAGGTCTCGCCAGCTATGGCGGACTCGAGCATCTCCTCGAGGGAGTTTATCGTCTTGTCGGTTGCGGGATCTACACCGCCGTACTTCCTCATCATGTCCAGGTGTCCGAAGGCGTGTCCGGTTTCACCCTCGGCGGTCTCCCTGAATATGTTGGCCACATCGGGGTATCCCTGTATGTCAGCTTCCCTTGCGAAGTAGAGATACCTTCTGTTAGCCTGGGACTCCCCAGCGAAAGCTGCCTTGAGGTTCTCAAGGGTCTTTGTTCCTGACAGGCTCTTGCTCATGGCTTTCACCTCCTCCTTAGGATTTTATCTATTATTATATGCGAAAAATTTTCAAAAGGCAAGAGGGATATCACAAACTCTATTAAACCTTTTTTATAAAGGTCTTTGTAAGATCTCCTGCCCGAGAGGAGGTCGAGGAACCTGTCCATGGCGTGTCCCCCACCCATCTTGAAGGCGGCCCTTTGAAAGGTGTACGCAAGCTTCGCTATCCTTCCCGCGTAGTAAAGCTCCGGGAAGATCTCCTCCTCTACCTTCTTCCTGTAAACCTGGTAAGCCCTATCAGGGCTTTGAACGATAGACTCGGCGAGTATCCTCCCGCCGAGAACCCCGTAGTATATCCCTTCTCCAAGTAGGGGATCTACCATACTGGCCGCATCGCCGACCAGAAGAACCTTATCCCTTCCGAGCTGAAGATCTCCCCGTTCGGTTGCGAAAGGTATCATCCACCCCCTCACTCCCATGACATCTGTGCCGGTCAAGAGCTCGTGATCTCGTACATAGCTTTTCAACACGCGGAGCGTGTTCTCCTTACCCGTTGTGGCGAGTCCCACGCTCACCCTGTCGCCCTTAGGGAAGATCCAGCCGTAGCCCCCCTTGACTATCCCTATGTCTATCACCACCTCTTCTCTGAAATCCCCCTCCGTCCATAACTCCACCGAGCGGAAGAACTTTTTCTTTTTAAATCCCAGCTGCTTCCCCACCCTAGAATAAAAACCGTCCGCCCCGACGAGAAACTCAGTTTCGACCTCGCCTCTGTTCGTTCTCACGCGGAGCGTCCTTCCTTCCTCAAAACCGAGGAACTCCGTCTCCTCCCACACCTCCACACCTTCGTCGGCGGCGCTCTTTACCAAGAAGTGATCGAAGCTCGCCCTGTCGATTATGTAGGCTATAGGCCTTTCCGAAGTCCTGCGGTGGAACCTCTCACCCCTAAAGCCGAGGAAGCCTCCCTTCACGGTGTTCAGGATCTCAGACTCCCAGCCTTCGGGCATGAGGGGAACTATCCTCGCAGAGAGGCATCCAGCACACAGCTTAAACCGGGGGAGCCTTTTCTTCTCCAACAGGAGGACCTTAGCCCCTTTCTCTGCCAGAAAGCGAGCACAGCTCGCTCCAGCCGGTCCTCCTCCTACAACGACGGCATCGTACTTCACAACCTTATAATTATCCCCCATGGAACTCAAAGAGGCTCTCATCCTGGGGGTGGTGGAGGGGCTAACTGAGTTCTTACCCGTATCCTCGACCGGCCATCTTATCCTCACGGCCCATATACTAGGTATTCCCCACGACGAGTTTACCAAGAGCTTCGAGATAGCCATTCAGCTGGGATCTATCCTGGCCGTGATCCTCATATACTTTGAGCGTTTTGTAAAGGACTTCGAAACCTGGAAGAGGGTTATCCTAGCCTTTATACCAACGGGACTTATCGGCTTCGCCCTCTACAAGGTCATAAAGGGCTTTCTGATAGGGAACGATCTTATAGTGGTGATAAACCTGTTCCTAGGGGGCATACTTCTAATACTGGCGGACAGGTACTGCGATAGGTTCTGCTATCTCAAAGATATAGACGAGCTGCCCCTGAAGAAGGCTCCCCTGATAGGTCTCTTTCAGGCACTTGCGGTCGTTCCCGGTGTCTCTCGTTCCGGCGCCACCATAATAGGCGGAATGCTGATGGGGCTTTCGAGAAAGAGCGCTGCAGAGTTCTCCTTCATACTCGCCGTCCCTACCATGCTCGCGGCCACAGGCTACGACCTTCTCAAGACTGGAGGTAGGTTCGAAGGAGCGCAGTGGGAACTCCTGGGCGTAGGATTTCTGACAGCCTTCTTCACAGCAATGCTCACGGTGAAGCTCTTTCTGAGGTTCCTCAACTCTCACGGATTTACAATCTTTGGGATTTACAGGATGGCGGTGGCCCTCCTCTACGCAGCTACCTTCCTCCTGTAGCGGAGCTGTGTTATCCTCACGATCGTGAATATGACGGTTCCCACAAAGCCGAGCATACCTACCAGGAACAGATAGCCTCTGAACTTTTCGGGTAAGGCTACCTCACCCCTCGCGATCCTCAGGGCGTTCGCGAACTCCAGCCTGTCGAAAGTGACACCGTACATGTACTTTCTTATTACCATGTCCTTGTCGAGGAAAACTATCAGGTTGGGATGGACGAACTCCCTGTTAGGGAGGGTAGCGAACCTGAAATCTATCGCATCGAGGAGCTCGAAGAGCTGGGATTTATCCTTCACCATAACAACCTTCCACTCCTTGCCCAGGGAATGCTCCCTCTTGAACCTCTTGAGGTCCGCGATAGAGTCCTTTGGATCGAAGGTTAAGCTGAGTATGTAGAAGTCCTTACCCGGCTTTCCAAAAAGCCCGACGGTTTTCTTCAGGCTCTCGGTGATTATGGGGCAGGCCGAGGTGCAGTGGGTGTATATCGGGCTCAGGACAACTGGTTTCCCTTTAAGCTGGTATAGGTTGAATTCTTTCCCTTCTGAATCCACCAGAACTACGTCGGGAACCTGGTTTCCAAGGGTTCTGCTCTCGTTGGGAGGTATCCCTGTCCCCCCGGTCTGGGCCCCTGCGAAGGAAAAAAGAAAAAGGAAAAAAAGGGGGATGAGGGGAGCCGGAAAACGCATCTCACCTCTCCTCCTTCATAGAGAGTTCCTTGGTCTCTGCTTCTGTCTGCTGAAGCTGTTTCAGAGGCATTGGGAACTGCTCGTTGTAAGCCGGTGAGTTGTAGAAGACTCCCCTCTGGGTAACGTCGTACAGGGGAGGTATGTATGAGAGAACGGCGAGCAGAACCGCCGCTACGGTCCATCCCTTGAGGTTGTTCAGGACTGGGGTTGGGGCGTCGTGATAGGCCTCCGCTATGGGAAACTCAACCACCGACTCCCTAACCTTAGGAGCCAGAAGGGTCCCAAAGAAGGCAACGAGGAAGAGCACGAAACCTATCCCCAATAGGGCACCGCCAACGACCGAGAGCTGGGCGTATCCTACCCACTCGGGTCTGTAGAGGGGAGAGTCGGGGTTGAGGTATGTGAGGCCCGCGTTCGTCCTTCTGGGAAAACCTTCGAGAGCGCCGCCCACCATCATAGCGTAGGAGAACATGAACATACCCTGCATCCAGAAGTACGGGGCAAGGGCCGCAAGACCTTTGAACTTAACGTCCGTTCCTCTCAGCTTGGACACCATGTAGAGCGACATACCCAGGAAGGAAAGGAGCACGAGACCTCCAACTGTAGTGTGGAAGTGTCCTGGCACGTAAGCTGTGTTGTGGACGGCGAGGTTCAGGTTGTAGGAGGCGTTCACTATGCCAGTTATACCTCCGAAAAAGAATAGAACGAGTCCAGCGAAGAGGTAAGAGAAGAGCCACTTATCACCCTCGAGTCTCAGGTAAGGAAGACGGGTCCACCAGTAGAACTTGGAGTTCTTCACAGAGGAGTCCTCGGCTTTCGCCGAGTATTCGAGGGAGGCAGCTACGGTGAAGGCCGTTATAAGGCTCGGGAGGGCCACACAGAAGGTGAATATAGCGTGGATCAACTTCCAGGCGTTGCTTATTCCGGGCTCGGTGAACTGGTGGTGTAATCCCACAGGTAAGGAGAAGAGAAGGAACAGTATGAAGGCAAGCCTACCAGCAGGATCGGAGTACAGCTTTCCCTTCTCCGAGGCTATCTTCGGAAGCATTGTATATAGCATCACGTAGGCGGGAAGTAGCCAGAAGTAAACTACAGGATGTCCGAAGAACCAGAAGAGGGTCCTCGCAAGTAGTGGATTTATCTCGTCCACCCAGCCTACCGAAAGGGGGAAGAGCTGGAAGAGTATCTCTATCGCTACCGGGACGATCATTATTGTCCAGAGTATGTGGTTCACGAAAACCCCGAATACGGCGAGGGGTATCTTTTTGTCCGGGTTCTCCCTCTTCCAGGCCACGGCGTTGGGTATCCAGTCGAAGAAGAAGGGTATTAGAGAACCGACGACAAGGATCACCGTACCTATGTAGAAGGTCCAGTGGGCTATCAGGGGAGGGTAGAAGGTGTACAGAACCGTGGCTTTCTTTGTGAACATGGCCCAGGCAGCCATAAGCGTGCCGCCAACCATTAGAATCCAAGAGAGCCATTGAACGGCGGGCCTTAAGGGTTTTTTCAGCAGATACAGTACCACCGCGTTTCCGAAGGCCACAGCGAAGAAGGTGGTAAAGACTATCGCGTTTATTACTCCGTGGAGGGTAAGACCCTGGTAGTAATCTATGCCCAAGAAGGAGTCGGCCTTTATAACCCCCGCCCTGTAGAGAACCTGCATTACTCCGTGGTATACACCGAATATTAGAAGGAGTATGGGAAAGACGACCTCGCTCAGTATTATGAACCTTATTCCTCCTTCCACTCTCATCTTTCAACCTCCTTCACCACTATCTTTCCCTGCATGGCATGATGCCCTACACCGCAGAACTCGTGGCAGACCACGTGGTAAACACCCGGTTTTTCGAACTTGTACCTGGCGTAGTTCACCGTCCCAGGTATGGCCATCAGGTTTACGGTGGTACCGTTTACGTGCATGCCGTGAACCACGTCCGCGGAGGTTAGGTATATGTCCACCACAGATCCGGCGGGGATCTCTATTTCGGTGCTGCCCTGGTTGAAGTCGAAGTACCACATCCTGGCTACAACGTGGAGCTCGTATCTGTTTGGAGCGTGCTGTATCAGTTTTCCTTCCTTGAAAGGCTGGACGTCTGTTATACATGTGGGTAGGTCGATCTTCAGGCCCTTCGCCGCATAGACAATAAGAACGAAGAAGAAGAGCAGCAGACCTATTGCGACCGTTAGAGCGTTCCTCTCAGCTCTGTCCATCTCTACACCTCCTCAATCGGCGAAGGAAAGTAGCAGGAGATAAACCAGGCCCCACAGGAAGACGTAAAAGCCGATCAATAGGACGAAGAAACTTACAGCCCCCGAAGGGAAGAACTCCTCTTTCTCTCCCATGGCTCATCCTCCTGTTAGTTAGTAATACCTAACTAAAGAAAAATTATACGCATGTTCAAGAAAGAATCAAGCCCAAGAAATATTACTTTTTAATCATTTTTTAATGTTTTTTAAAAGAGCGAGGGGCGGGATGCCCCTCGAACGGAACGGCTCAGGAGGTTGCTCGAGGTTTTAAAAGGCGGGAGGTGCGCCGTATTTATAGGGGTGGTAATCGGGCTCTACCTTGGGATGCTCCTCACCGAAGTTATCAACGGGAGCGGGTGAAGGTATCCTCCACTCGAGGGATTGTGACTGCCAGGGGTTATCGGGAGCCTTCTCGCCGCTGAGAAGCCCCTTGATTATTCCTATGGTGAACACGAGCACTCCGAGACCGAGTATCAAAGCTCCGAGAGTCTGTATCTGGTGCAGGGTCACCCACTCGGGGATAGGTGGATAGTCGGGATACCTTCTGGGGTTGCCGAGCATACCCACCACCATCTGGAAGAAGTAGAAGAGGTTAGCCCCTATGAAGGTGAGCCAGAAGGACAGCTTACCAAGGCCTTCCGGGTACATCCTCCCCGTCATCTTCGGAAACCAGTAGATTATCGCCCCGAATAGTCCGAGGGTAAGTGCCATTCCCAGGACGTAGTGGAAGTGCCCAACTATAAAGAGGGAGTCGGATATACCTAGGTCTATGGCGACCATCGAGTTGGGAA
The DNA here is from genome assembly GCA_027014185.1 of Aquificaceae bacterium. Classification (GTDB taxonomy): domain Bacteria; phylum Aquificota; class Aquificia; order Aquificales; family Aquificaceae; genus Hydrogenivirga. The sequence goes on along the minus strand of JALWEK010000140.1, from coordinate 3,160 downwards.
TTCCGGTGAGACCACCTATGAGGAACATGAATATACCACCGAGGGCATAGAGCATCGGGGACCTGAGTATTATCGCCCCGCCGTGGAGCGTTCCCATCCAGTTGAAGATCTTTATTCCTGTAGGAACCGCGATCAGTATCGTTGTGTAGGACATTATCACCCTAGCCCAGTCGGGAACACCTGAGACGAACATGTGATGGATCCAGACCATGAAGCTCAGGAGGGTTATTCCCCACACGGCGAATATCATCGTTTTGTAACCGAAGAGTGGTCTCCTTGCAAAGGTCGGGACCAGCTCGGAGAAGAAACCGAAGACAGGCAGTATCTGAACGTAAACGACCGGGTGTGAGTAGAACCAGAAGACGTTCTGGTACAGAAGCGGATCTCCTCCCTTCGTGGGATTGTAGAAGTTGGTTCCCAGATACTTGTCGAGGAGGAGCATAGTAACCGCTCCCGCGAGAGAGGGAACACCGACTAGCTGTATCACGTTGGCGGCTATAAGGCAGTGGACGAACATGTTTGTGTTCCAGAAGTTTATCCCGGGAGCCCTCATCTTTATGTAGGTGGTTATAAAGTTCACAGCGGTTGCTATGGAAGATACCCCTATGAGGTGGATTATGAAGACATAGAGGGCCGTTACACCGGCGTCACCGGTGGTCGAGTAGGGAGGGTATCCGGTCCACATCATCTTTATGTGGTTTCCGGGAATTAGGGTTAGAAGGACCAGTACGCTCGCCCCGAAGAAGGCCCACCAGCTGAGGGCGTTGAGCCTCGGGAAGGCCACGTCCTTAGCCCCTATCATCAGGGGCAGCAGGAAGTTACCGAAACCACCTATGTGGGAGGCTATCGCCCACCACAGGAGCAGTACGGCTCCGTGTCCAGTTAGCAGGTAGTTGTAGAAGTCAGGCTGGACATACTGAATACCGGGAGAGGTCTGCTCGAGCCTTATTATCAGACCAAACAAACCGGCCACCAGGAAGAATATGTAGGAGGTAGTCAGGTAGAGGATACCTATCTTCTTATGGTCTGTGGTAAAGAGCCATTCCTTGAGGCTCGCGCCGAAGTAAGGGACAGATATGGCCTCTCTCATCTCACAACCTCCTTAAAGATTCCCCTTTATTTGAGAGGACTTGTCAGCAAGGTTGGTCTCACCCTTGAGCCACAGAGCGAACTGTTCCGGGGGAACCACCTTTAGCTTGGTGAACATGTGGGAGTGTCCCGTTCCGCAGAACTCCCTGCAGAATATCCAGTACTCTCCGGGTTTGTTGATCTGGAACCAGAGGTGGGTAATCCTACCGGGGACCATGTCCTCCGTAATCCTCGCGGGCATAACGTAGAAGGAGTGTATGACATCTAGGGAGGTAAGTAGGGCCTTGACGGGTTTACCTGCCGGAACCACTATCTTCTGATCTTCGGGAACTTCGTAGCTCGTAGGGTTGAAGGAGGTCACCACGGTCTTTATCGTGTTCCCTTTCTCATCGAGATACTCGGTCTGCCAGCCCCACATGAAGCCGGTAACCTTGATGGTCATCGCATCGGGGGGAGCTGTTCTCTGCTTCTTAAAGACAGCGAAGGAGTATGTGGCAAGAACCAAGACTATTATCGTGGGGACTATGGTCCAAAGGGCTTCAAGTCCCCAGTGTCCGTGCTTTTCGTGATCACCTATCTCCCTCTCGCCGGGCTTGAACCTGTACTTCATTATGAAGTACAGACCCGGGATAGCAACGATCACGTAGATCACCACCGCGACCACGAGCCATACGGTCACGGCTTCGCTCCACCACTTGGCCGGGTAAGCGAAAACCTGCTCCATCATCGCACCTCCCTTCTGACCAGCTTGTTAGAGATAAAAGCGAGCAAGATAACGCTTCCAAGGGCAGCAAAACCAACGCCGCCGAATATGATCGCCGGGTTCACCACGAAAGTACTCCTGGAAGGATCGTAGGTGTAGCAGACCAGGAGGGCCAGGTCCACCACCGAGTTCGCAGAGATCCTTCCTCCCTCGGCCTCCGCGAGGGATATTCTCACGTCCTTCTCCTTCGGGTTTATCCCGAAAAGGTACCTGGTTATCCTCCCATCCGGAGCGAGGAACACGTAAACGTTAGTGTGAACGAAGGTCTTGTCCCTTTCAGAGTAAAAGAACCTAAAGCCCACACTACCCGTCAGCGTATCTATGTCCCCCTCCGGTATCAGGCCGAAGATCCACTGGGCTGTGAACGGGCCGTGAAGCTTCCTGAACTTCTTAAGGGTCTCCAGGGTGTCCCTCCTGTCGAAGGAAAGAACGAGAACGTTGAAGTCTCTGTTCTTGAGGGATCTGGAGCTCTTTATAAGCTTGTTGAGGTTGTCTATCCTGATAGGGCAGGATCCCTCACAGGTGTAGTAGGAAAAGAGCAGTATGGTAGGCTTTTGTGAGATCAGATCGTATAGCTTGACCCTCTTTCCGTCCTCGAGAATAACATCGATGTTGGCAACGAAGTTGCCGAGGTACCTCTTCTCGTCGATCTTGAGGAGCGACGGATCGAAGAAATCTTCCCTTATAACGTTCGTGGGACCCACCGCCTCGGCGAGCACCACGCCAACAGTAAGGAGCAGAGCGACCAGGAACTTCATCATCATATCGCCGCAGATCCTACGAGGTAAGCTGTTCCAGCAACGAGCATCCACATAACATCAACGAAGTGCCAGTATGCGGAGACCGCCTTCATCATAGTGGGCTTATCCTTATTCATTCTACCTGTAGCCAGCAGCCACATGGCGTATATCTGGGATATGAGACCTACGAGGACGTGAGAGGTGTGGAGTCCGGTGAGTGCGTAAAATCCTGTTCCGTACGCGCTTGCACTAAGCGTAAAGCCCTCACTCCATAGGTGCATCCATTCCCTTACGTGGAGAACTACGAAGAGTCCGCCCAGCACTAACGTCAGGAAGGTCCACATCAGCGCCTTACCGTTGTCTCCCTCTTCCTCAAGGGCCAGCTCAGCCTTGAAGATCGTGAAGCTCGATGCCCACAGTATTAGGGTCAGGAGCCCTGCCATACCGAGGCTTATACCTTCCGGAACCCACTCGTGCCACTTATCGGCGTGAGCTGTTCTGGCCATCCAGAAGTAGGCGAATATGGTTCCAAATATAACTATCTCAGACAGTATGAAGGAGAGTATCC
>JALWEK010000139.1:19247-32124 GCA_027014185.1 Aquificaceae bacterium | reverse complement strand
AAGAAGCTGTTCAAGTACACCCAGCTCAGGAAGGGCTTTCCCGTCAACCTCGTGGTTCTCATAAACGGAGAGCCCAAGCTGGTGGGCATAAAGGAGCTCCTCAGGGAGTTCATAAAGCACAGGCTCGAGGTAATCCTGAGGAGGACGAGGTTCTTTTTAAAGAAGGCCGAAGACAGACTCCACGTGGTTCAGGGGCTCCTGATAGCGATAAACAACCTAGACGAGGTTATAGAGGGAATAAGGAGGTCCAAGGATCCCGCCGAGGCGAGGGAGATGCTCCAGGCGCGCTTCGGTCTGACAGAGAGGCAGGCCCAGGCGGTTCTGGATCTCAGACTCCACAGGCTCACATCCCTCGAGAGGGACAAGCTGAGACAGGAGGAGGCGGATCTGCTTCAGAAGATCGACTACTACCGCAAAGTTATAGGCAGTGAGGAGGAGAGGATAAAGATATTCATAGAGGAGACCCAGCAGCTGGTAAAGAGGTACGGAGATCCCAGGAGAACATTCATAGAGGGGCTCGAGGGTGAGCCCGAGGAAGGCTCTCTTGTAGTTACAGTTCTCGAGAACGGTAAGGTAGTTCCCGTAGAGGAGATGCCCGAGGGCGAGGCCCCCGTAGTGGACATACTCGACGTTCCCTTCACCGAAGGGCTCTTTTTGGTCTCCAACAGGGGAAGGGTTTACTGGCTCGCTGGATCTCAGGCCCTCAGGGGCAGCAAGGTCCACTTCAAGGAGTCTGGGGAGAGGATAGTGGGGGCCTTCATAAGGGAAAGGTTCGCCGACAGGCTCCTCCTCGCTACAAGGAACGGGATGATAAAGAAGATCCCCCTAGTTGAGTTCGAGTACAAGGCTCAGGGAATGAGGATAATAAAGCTCGCCGAGGACGACGAGGTGGTTGGAATCTCCCAGTCGATAGATATGAGCGACGTCCTCGTATTCACGAGGAAAGGCAAGGTAGCCAGGTTCAGCGTAAGGGAGATACCTCCCGCCACACCGGGAACTAAAGGAGCACAGGGGATAAAGGTCGAAGACGGGGATGAGGTGGTTGGTATAAGGACTATAAAAGAAGAGCCGTTCCTGATCGTCGTCACGCCCGACGGTAAGGTTAAGAGGATATACCAGGAGGAGATAGCGGTTAGAAACAGGGGTGTAAAGGGTGTGGGCGTTCTAGGATCTGCAAGAGAGAGGCTCATAGACCTTCTGCCTATAAAGGACGAGCTCGAGGTTCTAGTGAGCACGAAACTTGGAAAGGCTTTCTACGATAAGATAAGGGCGGACGAGATCCCCTTAACCAAGAGGGACAGACTTGCAAAACCCAGGTGGGACCTGGAGGATGAGGACGAGATAAGGAGGGTAGTTATAAAGTCTGAGGGAAAGGAAGATGAAGAGAGTGAGGGTTCTGATCAAACCTAAGGAGGGCCTCCTCGATCCCCAGGGGAGGGCCGTAGAGGAAATGCTCAAGGATAACGGTTTTAAGGTCCGGCACGTTAAGGTGGGGAAGCTGGTAGAGCTGGAAGTGGAAGAGGGGGAGGACGTAAAGAAACTGGTGGAGAAGTTCATCATCAACCCCCTTATAGAGGACTACGAGATAGAGGAACTCTGATGAGGTTTGCAGTCTGCGTCTTCCCCGGGTCCAACTGCGACTACGACACCTTCTACATAATAAGAGATGTCCTCGAAAAGGATGTCGATTTCGTATTCTACGATCAGAAGGATCTCTCAAAGTACGACTGTGTCGTCCTCCCCGGGGGCTTTTCCTACGGAGACTATCTGAGACCCGGTGCTCTGGCGGCCAAAAGTCCCCTTGCAGAGGCGGTGGTGGAGTTCGCGGGCAGAGGAAAGCTCGTCCTAGGCATATGCAACGGCTTTCAGATTTTAACAGAGCTGCACCTCCTCCCGGGAGCTCTCCTTCCCAACCTGAACATGAGATTCGTCTGCAAGGACGTTTACCTTAGGGTAGAGAACAACACCACAACGCTCACCAAAAAGCTCGACGAGGGTGAGATCCTGAGGATCCCGATAGCCCACCACGACGGCAGGTATTACGTTCCAGAGGATGAACTTAAAAGGCTGGAAGAGAGGGGACAGATCCTTTTCAGGTACGTGGATCAGGACGGAAACGCTACCGACGGAGCGAACCCGAACGGTTCGGTATCCAACATAGCGGGGGTGATGAACAAAGAGGGAAACGTCTTCGGGATGATGCCCCACCCGGAGAGGGCTTCGGAGGACATCCTGGGTAGCCACGACGGTCTCATGCTGTGGTATTCTCTAATAAGTGATTGATGTAAGCCTTGTTAAGGAAGCCGTAAGGCAGAGGAAGGCACGCTCAGAAGAGTTCTTAGGTTTCGAATACCTCAGGTTCTCCGACGACTACAAGGACATCCCCAGAGGGACCGCGATATTTCAGGACACGGTCATATGGGGATACCCCCATATAGGAAGGATCTTCATGCTCGAAAAGGGGTTAAAGGAGCAGTTCAAAAACCCCTTCTGGGTAGAGGAGAAGGTTGACGGCTACAACGTAAGGATATTCAGGGTCGGAGACAGGGTAGTAGCATTATCGAGGGGAGGGTATCTGTGTCCCTTCACCACCGACAGGCTTCAGGATTTTATAAACCTAGATTTCTTTGAGGAGAACCCAGATCTGATACTCTGCGCAGAGGTTGCAGGTCCCGAGAACCCCTATATAGAGGAGAGTCCTCCGTTCGTGCAGGAAGACGTAAGGTTCTTCGTCTTCGACATAATGAGAAAGAACGAGCAGGGTTTTTTAAAGCAAGAGGAGAAGCTGAAGCTAATAGAGAAGTTCTCTCTGCCGAGCGTAGAGGTCTTCGGGAGGTTCATCCACGGAGAGGTTGAGAAGCTCAAGAAACTGCTTATAAGGTTGAACGAGGAGGGCAGGGAAGGGGTAGTTCTGAAGGAGGACTCGGAGGAGAACAGGCGGGCTAAGTACATAACGAGCTACGCAAACCTGAGCGATATAAAGGTTACGGCGAAGAACATGCTCCAGCTCCCTCCGGAGTACTATACGAACAGGATACTGAGGCTCGTCCTATTCATGGAGGAGGAGGGTATAGAGAAAACGGAGCACCTCTACGAGGAGCTCGGCAGGGCTTTCATAGATGGTCTCTTCGACGCCATAGAGCAGTTCAAGAAGGAGCACAAGGTTTACAGAACGTTCAGATGCCGGTTCCACAAAAGGGAAAACGCCCTGGCTCTGATGGAGCTTCTGCACAGAACCTCGAAGCACATTCAGGTCGTCCAGAGGGATCTGAGGGAAGAGGACGGGTACTGGGTTCTCACCTTCGACAAGATCTTCCTGAACATGACGGGACTATTGGGGCACCTACTCAGCGGCGGCCTTGTGTTTGATTAGGCTCTCTAGGATACCCTTGAAGTTTCTGGGGTCTATCAGCTTTATACCCACCTTGTCGGCCCACTTCCTGAGACCCTCGTCGGCGGTAACTATCACACCATCGAGCTCGTAGGCGAGCAGAAGTACGTCCACGTCCTCCCTGCTGTCTATTATCCCCTGCCTAAGGGCTTCCCTGTACTTCTCCCTCAGTTTGTTTACCACCTTGCCCACGTCCTCCTCCGCCAGCTTGCCCGCCTCCTTGGTGTGCTCTTCCGCTATCCTGAGGCCCTTGTTTATCCTGTGCCTTATCTCCTCTATGAGCTCGTAGAGTATCTCGCTGGGTATCATTATCGAGTACTTTCTGGGAGACCTTATCCTTACAACCATCTCGAACTCAGGGGCAAGATGCCTGAGGTTCACCATCTTTAGCATCTCGTCATACACCGAAGTGGGCATGTAGAAGTTAGCTCCCGAGTGTATGGCAAGATGGATGAAGTTCTCTACAGCTCCGAGCTGGTCCGTCTCACCGAAGGTCTGGTAAACGTCCGGATTTGTGAAGACGCTCGTGTCGAGTATGAAGTTCTCCATAAGTCTTATTTTAGCCGGGGAAAGAAAGTCTTAATTGACTTTTACCCTCCGCGTGTCAAAATTGACACTATGGGTGGGATACTGGTAGTTGAGGACGACGAGAGCTTAAACGCTCTGATAGAGAGAAAGCTCCGGAAGAGGGGGTTCAGGGTAGATGCGGTCAGGAGCGGTAAGGAGGCCGGGGAGCTCATAGAGAAGGGAGTTTACGACGTAATCCTGATAGATATAAAGCTAACGGACATGAGCGGACTGGATCTCCTAAGAAAGTTCGCTCCCCGCACCAGCGCCAAGTTCATAGTGATAACAGGATACGGGGACGTGAGCACCGCCGTGGAGGCCATGAAGGCCGGGGCCTCCGACTTTATCCAAAAACCCTTCTCCTTCGACATTCTTGAAGTGAGCATAGACAAGGCTCTTAAGGAAAAGCGCCTTGAGGATGAGAACAGAGCCCTCAAGAGCTTCCTCTTCGATAAGGAACATGAGATAACCTTCGAGACAAGGAGCCCCGCCTTTAAGAACGTTCTCCAGATGATAGAGGGGGCGGCGAGGAGCGATATAAACGTACTCCTGAGAGGAGAGACGGGAACAGGGAAAGAGATCTTTGCAAGATATATACACAGGCTCTCAGAGAGAAGAGAAAAGCCATTCATAGTGGTGGACTGCGGCGCCATACCGGAACATCTGTTCGAAAGTGAGCTCTTCGGCCACGAGAAGGGAGCCTACACCGGAGCCACGAGCAGGAAGCTGGGACTTGTAGAGCTCGCGGACGGAGGGACCCTGTTCCTGGACGAGATAGGGGAGATACCCCTCCCCGTTCAGGCTAAGCTCCTGAGGTTTGTTGAGACGAGGAGGTTCAGGAGGGTGGGCGGGCTCAGAGAGCACAGGGTGGACGTTAGGATAATCTCCGCTACTAACAGGGATCTGAAGGAGATGGTGAGGAGAGGGGAGTTCAGGAGCGATCTCCTGTACAGGATAAACACGATGGAGGTGGAGATACCGCCTCTGAGGGAGAGGAAGGAGGACATACCTCTCCTCGTGGAGGCGTTCCTCAAGAGGTACAGGAAGAAGATCAAGAAAGAGACCCTGAAGAAGCTCATGGCCTACGACTGGCCCGGGAACATAAGGGAGCTCAGGAACGCCATAGAGAGGGCTTCCCTGCTCTCGAAGGGAGAGTACATAGACGAGAACCTATGCCTTCCTGCAGAGGACAGAAGGGAAGCCTGCATAGAGAACGTGTTTTCAAGCATGCCCTCGTTGAAGGAGCTAGAGATCCTCTACACCGCCTACCTTTACAAGAAGCTGGGGAGCGTGGACAAGGTGGCGAAGGTCCTGGGATGCAGCAGGAGAACCGTATTCAGGAAGCTGAAAGAGTTAAGGGAGGGGAATGGAAACCTTGAAGGTAGTCCCCTCTCCAAGCTTGGTATCGACGTCAATTGAACCCCCGTACTCCCTAACTATACTGTCCACTATGGCGAGGCCAAGCCCAGAGCCTTCACTCTTGCTCTTTCCCTGGTAAAAAGGTATGAATATCTTACTCAGCTCCTCCTGCTCTATACCCGGGCCCCTATCCCTGACCTCCAAGGTCCAGCTGTCCTTTCCCTTAGTAAGCTTTACCTCTACCGTTTCTCCTGGGGGCGATACCTGAACCGCGTTCAAAACGAGGTTGAGAACCAGGTGCCTTATATCGGCCTCATTACCCATCTGGTAACCCACATCCTCAAGTTGGGTCTCTATATTTACCTTCCTCTCCTTTGCGTATATCCTCAGTATATCCACTGAGTCGCTAACCGCCTTCTTGACGTCCACCAGGTCCCTCACGCTACTCCTCTTCACCAAAAAGAGGAGCTTGTCCACGTAGTCCTTGCAGGCGCTCACCGCGTTCCTTATTGTCTCTATCTCCTCACAGCTGCCCACCTTATCCTCGAGCTCCTCTAAGGCCAAGAGTATGGTGCTCAGGGGTGTGTTTAGCTGATGGGCCACCCCAAGGGCCAAGAATCCGACGGAGCTTAGCCTCTGAGAGAGGCTGAAGAGGTAGTACTTCTCCTTGTCGCTCTTTATATCCCTTATTATCTGGATTATCTTCTCCCCGTTCTCTATGGGAAAGGCGCATATCTCCACGGGAACTTCCTTGTTGTCATGGGTGTAATGGGTGTGCACGACGTTCACAGATTTCCCCGTGCGTTCGATCTCCCTCAGAGGACAGGGATGACACTCCCCCTCACAGGGCTGGGTCTGATGATGTGAAACCACGTAGCAGAAGTTGCCTATTACATCCTTAGGATCCTTGTACCCCAGGTCGTTTGCGTACTTCCTGTTGGCATAGACTATCCTGAAGTTCCTGTCTATAACAACTACCTCTTCCTCAAAGTGATCGAAGATGGAGAAGTCCATCAGCCTAAATTTATCCTCTTTCTATGTGAAAGGGTAGCTGTCAGGGATGACCCTCCGGGTGACACAATTGGCACTCGGCTCGGAGCGCATATTACAGCAAGCCATTGATATATCTGGATTTTAGTTTTTGGCACGCCGGTTGCTAAATATGGGGGCGAGAAAACTTAACGGGGGTGCAATCATGAACTTGAATAGGAGGGATCTCTTTAAGATCGCTGGAACAGGGGCGGTTCTCGGGGCGGTTCACGTGCCTTCAACGGCCTGCGCGGTTAAGTCTGCCAACAGCATGCTGCCGCCTGCGAAGGGAAACAGGGTTGTAATAATAGGTGGCGGATGGGCAGGGATGACGGCGGCCAAGCATCTCAAGAAGGAACTCGGTGACGGAGTTGACGTGGTTCTCATAGAAAAGAGGAAGATCTTCATGTCATGTCCCATAAGCAACGTATGGCTCGGCGGTCTAGTGGACATGGAGTTCTTGATGCACGACTTCCATACTCCTGCGGCCAAGTACGGCTATACCTTCATAAATGCAACGGTAACCGATATAGATAGAGATAAGAGGAAGGTATATACGACCGAGGGGTACGTCGATTACGACTACCTGATCCTGGCCCCGGGTATAAGGTACAACTACGATGCGTGGTTCAAGGGAGATAAGAAGATGGCCCAGCTCTGTGCCACCAACTTCCCCTCCGCATTCATCCCAGGGTCGGAACACTTGGCCCTCAAGAGGAAGGTCCACAACTTCGAGGAAGGAACCTTCGTTATGACGGTACCTCCTCCTCCCCATAGATGTCCTCCGGCTCCCTACGAGAGGGCCGCGATGATAGCGCACGTATTTAAGCAGAACGAGGTAAAGGGAAAGCTAATACTCCTCGATCCAAAGGACACGATAAAACCGAAGGGCCCAGGGTTCAGGAGAGCTTACGAAGAGCTGTATCTGGGCATAGTTGAGTACGTACCTAAAGCGAAGGTCAAGGAGGTAGATCCGGTTAATAAGGTCATAAGAACCACAGCCGGTGACTTTAAGTTCGACGACGCTAACATAAACCCTCCTCATCAGGCGGGAGATCTCGCCTGGAAGGCGGGGCTTGTGAACCCTAAGACCGGCTGGTGCGATGTGAATCCTCTCACGCTCCAGTCAAAGCTCGATCCGAGGGTGTTCGTCGCAGGGGATGCCTCATCGGTAAAGGGCTTCCCCAAGAGCGGGGATATGGCCCACAACCACACCCAGAACATGGTCGTCAAGGCCCTCGTGGCCCTGCTCAAGGGTAAGGACCCCTTAGAGGCCGTCAAGGCTCCCACCAACACATGCTACTCTATGGTAAACGGAGATCCCAAAGAGGCCATCGTGATAAACGTCCTCTACGATATAGACAGAAAGAAGAAGGCCCCGGTCAAGAAAAAGGTGAACGTTATAAACGACAGGTCCTCCCAGCTCGCCCGATCGACTTTCGAGTGGGCTAAGGCCTTATACAGAGATATGTTCGGTTAACTTTAAATTCTCATAGAGGAGGGTTTGAGCATGGGTGTAAGCAGGAGGGACCTTTTCAAGGCCGCAGGAGTGGGAGCGGCGGTAGCCGCAACGAGCGGGGTCACAAGCTTTACCTTCGCAAAGAAGACCGACGTCATCAACCTACCCAAGCCCTCGAAGGGGTCCGCGAGGGTCGTGATAGTGGGTGGTGGATGGTCGGGATCCACGCTCGCCAAGTACATAAAGAAGAAGGATCCGAACATAGATGTCGTCCTTATCGAGAAGAACAACGTATTCATGTCCTGCCCTGTGAGCAACCTATGGCTGGTTGACCTCGTCGATCTCGAGTTCCTGATCCACGACCATTTGAAGGCTGCTGACAAGTACGGATACCACTTCCTGAACGCAGAGGTTTACGATGTTGACAGGAGGAGAAGGTACGTTTACACCAGCGTGGGGAAGATATACTACGATTACCTCGTACTCGCCACAGGTATAGACTACGACTACTCCCAGTGGGTGGGGGACGATCCCAAAGACATAGAGATAGCCACGAAGAAGTATCCGGCGGCCTTCAAACCCGGTGAGGAGCACTTCAGACTCAAGAGGAAGATACAGGACTTCGAGGAAGGGAACTTCGTTATAACGGTGCCGCCCGGACTCGATTACAGATGTCTGCCCGGACCCTACGAGAGGGCTACCATGATAGCCTGGTACTTCAAGCAGAACGAGATACCAGGAAAGGTCATAATCCTCGACCCCCACAACGATCCACCGGTCAAGGCTGAAGGCTTCCACAAGGCCTGGGACGAGTTCGTAAAGGGTTACGTAGAGTACTACCCACAGACCCAGATAAAGCATGTGGACTTCGGAAAGAAGAGGATAGTTACAAACCTGGGGGACATAGAGTTCGACGACCTTAACCTTTACCCGAGGTGTAAGTCCGCACCCCTCGTTTACAAGCTCGGACTGGTTCCGAAGGGAGACAGATGGCCCTCCCTCAAGTGGCCTTGGTACATGTCCACGGTGGACGAGAGGATATTCTGCACGGGAGACGCTAGGAACCATCCATTCTCCAAGAGCGGTAACACAGCCAACTCTGAGGCTCATAACGTCGCCGAGCTGATAGTGACCCTCATACACGGCAAGAAGATGCCCTACAAGCCGCCGAGGACTCTCTGCTACTCTGGAGTGGACAAGGGCAAGGCTGTATGGGTCGATCTGACCTATAAGTACGATCCCAAGAAAAACAGCTTTGCATTCCACAACGTAAAGATGGACAACAACCCCTCTTCCAAGAACTGGAAGGCCTACCTCGAGTGGGCCAGAGCCATGTACAGAGATATGTTCAGCTGACGGAGGAGTTAATGGACCGGAGGGGCTTTATAAAGACGTGTACTGCCGTTGCCGCCGCTTCCCTCGCTTCCCCCTCCTTTTTTATAAGCTCTCTGAGGGCGCAGGAGGTCGAGTTCAAAGCCTACAAAAAAGCTATCCTGTTAAAGAAGGATGGAACCCCCCTGAAACCTGAGGAGATAGATCCTGAGAAGCAGTACCTGTTCTTCTACCCCCACAGGGCCACTCCCTGCATACTCGCCAACCTGGGGAAGGAGATCCCGCCCGCGGAGGTGAAGCTCTCGGACGGGACAACCTACAGGTGGCCCGGAGGGGTGGGACCAAAGAAGAGCATAGTTGCCTACTGCGCTATATGTCCCCATCAACTTAGCTATCCAACACCGGAATTCTCTTTTATTAACTACTATCCCGAAAACATCCCATCGAAGATCGTCAAGAGGGGAGGAGTGATCCAGTGCTGTGCTCATCTCTCGGTCTTCGACCCCGCCAAGGGGGGAGAGGTGATAGACGGTCCGGCCCCATTCCCGCTAACGGCTATCATCCTGAAGCAGGAAGGCGATAAGCTCTACGCCGTAGGTACGTTAGGAAAGGAGCTCTACGAGGACTTCTTTGATGTCTTCAAGCCGGATCTGAGGAAGCTCTACAAGTCATCTAGGAAGGCGAAGAAACTGGTGGACAAGTGTGAGGTGGTAGAGGTGGAGGAGTATGCCAAGGAAGTCATCAGGTGTTAGCAGAAGAGAGCTCTTAGCTGCCGGGGGAGTTATGCTCGCCGGCAGTGTGGTAGCGAAGAGCACCTCCAGGCTGATGGGGCCCTCGAGAGGCAAAAGGATAGTGGTGGTGGGGGGAGGCTACGGGGGAGTTACCGCCGCCAAGTACGTAAAGAAGGAAAATCCAGAGGCGGAGGTGGTCCTGATAGAGAAAAATCAGCTCTTTGTCTCATGTCCTCTGAGCAACCACTACCTCGTGGGCCTGATCGAGTACGGACAGCTCTGCTTTCCATACAACAAGCTGCACACCAAGTACGGGGTAAAGGTTATAAACGACGTGGTTGTCGATATAGACCTACCGAAGAGAAGGGTTTACCTTTCCGAGGGGTACATCGAGTACGACTACCTCATACTATCCTTAGGTATAGAGTACGACACAGAGGAGTTTCCCTTCTACGAGGAGACCACCTGGTTCTTCCCCGGGGCCTTCAGACCTGGGAGCGAGCACCTGTATTTGAAGAGGCTTTTAGAGGAGTTCGAGGGAGAGAACGTGGTAATAACCGTTCCAAAGATGCCTTACAGATGTCCGCCAGCTCCCTACGAGAGGGCGGCCCTAATCCTGAGCTACATAAGAGAGAACGGTCTGAAAGCCCACATGTACTTTATAGATGCGAACGAGTATCCTCCCGTCCTAAGGGACGGGTTTATGAAGGCCTACGAAGACTTCTACAGGGGAATGGCCACTTACATAACGGGCGCAAAGATAAAGGACATCGACGTCGGTTCAAAGAAGATAAAGACCGACAAGGGCGATGTAAGGTTCGACTTCGGCTCGATAATACCTCCCATGAGGGCTCCGAAGCTGCTTGAGAGGATAGGACTTATATACGGTAAGGAGAAGTGGGTCAGGGTGGATCCCATGACCTTCGAAACAAAGGTGAGGAACGTCTTTGTGATAGGAGACTCGTGTGAGTCCTACCTACCCAAGAGCGGGTACGCGGCAAACTCACAGGCCAAGGTTGTGGCCAAGATAGTTGCCAGCAGAATGAAGGGGAGGGAGTTCGGTGGGGAGCTTATACAGCACGGGGTCTGCTACGCGATGGTGAACCTCAGATCCGCCATCATGCTGGAGGTGGAGTACAAGTACAACGTAAGAACGAAGGAGATAAAGAAGATATTGAGAGAGGACAACACCTGGAAGGTCTCTACCGCCAAGAGATACTACGAGTGGGCAAGGGGTCTGTGGAGAGACATGTTCTTTTAAAGGCTCCCCTCACCCCTCTTTTTTCCTTTTTAAACTCTGTGGGTCAGAGGCCGTATAGTATAATCATGATGGGAGGGAACAGGATGATAAGGTTAAAGGCTGCGGTATTGCTTATCCTGCTCATCAACATAGGCTTTGCTTTCAGGGTCACTCAGGGTATAGATGAGGCTCAGAGGGCTGTGATAAAGGCGTACCACGCTGGAGCCAAAGATAAAGCCCCGTACCTCTACTCAAAGACGAAAGCTTACAAGGAGGTATCGGCCATACTAGCCTCGGAAGCCGACGATATAGGCTCAAAGATATTCGCTATAAGGACTATGAACTACGCCTCCAAGGCGATAAGCGCAGCCTTTAGCGGGGTCGAGGAGCTTACACCGATAGCCGACGTGCCAAAAACCAAAGAGGGGCAGAAGGAAAACTTTCAGATAGTTGATCTGAAGGAGATCAAGGGAAGGCTCGATTTTCTGAGGAACAACAGAGGTGTCAGATGTTCCCCTAAAGAGCTCGGAAGGGCGGAGGCCTTTTACGACGCCCTAGTTTACGAAATGGGGAAGGAAGAGCCCAACTCCGCCCTCGTTCTGAGGTTTTTCAACGAAGCGAGTACAGAGAGCAAGATAGCGGAGAGCAAGCTCAAAGTGGCGATGGCCAACGAGTTTGAATGCTACACGGGCAGGAAGAAGATCGTAAAACTGCCGGAGGAGAAACCTAAGGAGGAAGAGGAGCCTAAAAAGGAGGTGGAGAAGGAGAAAAAGCCCGAGATGGTAGAGGAGCACCTTAAGATAACGGCGAGGATCCACTTCGATTTTGACAAGTACAACATAAAGAAGGAGTACGTGCCAATACTGAACGAGGTCGTCAAGACCCTAAAGGAAAACCCCTTTGTGAAGGTAAGGATAGAGGGTTTCACTGACATCATAGGCCCCAAAGAGTACAACGACAAGCTTGCCCTTAGGCGGGCGGAATCGGTCAAGAAATACCTCGTGGAGCATGGAATTCCAGAGGAGAAGATAGAGATAGTTGGGTTCGGAAAGGAGAGGTTCATAGCGACAAACGAAAACCCTATAGGCAGGCTCACCAACAGGAGGGTCGAGTTCATAGTTCTGAAGGTTCAGGGGGAGTGATCCTTTATGCCGGATATCCTTATGGGTGTAGCCCGGGCCGGACTGAAGGAGTCCGGCAATCCCGATCTCCTGGTAGTGCTCCTCCCGTACCCTTGCGTCTCATCATTCCTGTTCACCGACAACTACTTCAAGGCGGGCTCCGTTATATACTCCGAGGGTCTCGCTAAGGGAAAGGAGAGGTTCAGGGCCTTCGTTGTGAACAGCGGCAACGCCAACTGTGGGACTGGGGAGGAGGGAATACTCCATGCGGAGATGATGGCACGGCAGGTAGCCCAGAACTTCGACATAAGGCAGGACGAGGTTCTGGTCTTTTCAACGGGGATAATAGGCAGGCCCCTACCTATAGAGAGAGTTCTTAATGCTATAGATCAGGCCTGCTCCATAATGGAGCCCCTCGACCTGGAGAGGGCCTCGGAGGTTATATCAACCACGGACAGGTTTCCAAAGTTCGATTTTCTGAAGAAGAAAGATATAGAGGTCTTTGGGTTCGCCAAGGGTGCGGGCATGATAGCGCCCTCGATGGCGACTATGCTCGCTTTCGTGTTTACGAACGCCGATCTCGATTACGAACTCCTTAGGGATATCCACAGAAGGGTAGCGGACAGAACCTTCAACTCTATAACTGTG
>JALWEK010000139.1:17091-19237 GCA_027014185.1 Aquificaceae bacterium | reverse complement strand
ACTGTGGACGGCTGTGAAAGCACCAACGACAGCTTTGGGCTCGTATCCCTGGGAGAGCTGAAGGCAGACCCTGTGGAAGTGGAAGAGGGAGTCTTCGAGGTATCCCAGACGCTAGCAAAGAAGATAATCGAGGATGGGGAAGGGGCAACCAGGGTTATAAAGGTTACCGTTAAGGGAGCAACTCTCGAGATGAAAGCTAGGGAGATAGCTAGAACGATAGCAAACTCCTTGCTTGTGAAGACGGCTATCTACGGGAGGGACCCTAACTGGGGCAGGATAGCTGCCGCTGCCGGGAGCACCGAGTTCCCTGTGGATCCCTTCTCGATGAGGATATACATGGGAAACCACCTCCTGTACGACGGCAGGCCTCATCCGAGGGCCGAAAAGCTCGCTAAGAAGTACCTAGAGGAGGAGAAGGAGGTGGAGATAACGGTGGACCTCAGGGAGGGAAGAAACTCCTGGACTTACTACTCTTCAGACCTAGGTTATGAGTATATTAAACTGAACGCCGAGTACCACACGTGAGGTGGGCTATGAAGGGACTGTTGGAAGCTCTCCCATTCCTTATATTCGTAGCCATATTCCTCGCAGTTGCGGCGGGGGGAAACATATTTAAGATCTTAGGAGGTGTAGGAATGGTTTTCTCCCCAATAATCGTCCTCGTAATACTGGGAATCATCTTCCTGATGGCGGCCATAAAGATAATCCCAGAGTACGAGAGGGCGGTCGTCTTCCGTCTGGGAAGGGTTATAGGAGCCAAGGGACCTGGCCTGATAATCATAATCCCGATAATCGATAGGATCGTGAGGGTCTCACTTAGGACCGTAACCCTGGACGTCCCCACCCAGGACATCATCACTAAAGACAACGTCTCGGTTCAGGTGGACGCTGTTGTCTATTTCAGGGTTGTGGACCCTGTGAAGGCGATAGTGGAGGTGGAGGACTACCTCTACGCCACCTCACAGATAGCCCAGACGACTCTCAGAAGCGTATGCGGAGAGGCCGAGCTCGATGAACTACTCTCGAAGAGGGAGAGGATAAACATAAAGCTCCAGGAGATCATAGATAGGCAAACGGACCCCTGGGGTGTAAAGGTCGTGGCGGTGGAGCTGAAGAAGATAGATCTGCCGGACGACCTCAGGAAGGCGATAGCACGTCAGGCTGAGGCCGAGAGGGAAAGGAGGGCGAAGATAATCTCAGCTGAGGCCGAGTACCAGGCGGCCCAGAAACTCTTGGACGCAGCCAAGATACTCGCAACAGAGCCCATAGCGATACAGCTGAGATACCTGGAGACCCTTCACACTATAGGCCTTCAGAATGCAAAGATGGTGATCTTCCCCTTCCCCTTCGAGTTCGTAGAGTTTATGAGGAAGGAGAAGAAGGATTAAGCGCTCAGCAATATACTTCGGAGTTCCTCGGACTGCTTCTCCTCACCCACGAGGCCTCTCTCGTGTACCTGCTTGTCCACCCGCTTTGGCTCGAGGGTGTTTATGATGTACTCCATGGCCTTGTAAGCCTTCGAGGGATCTCCGCAGGTGTAAACGTCAACGGTGGCAAGGCCGTGTTCTGGCCAGGTGTGGATCGAGATGTGGGATTCAGCCAGGAGAACGACTCCCGTAGCCCCGTGGGGCTGGAACTGGTAGTAGTGAGAGGATATCTTGGTGAGATCGGCGACCTTTACGGCGGTTTCTAAAAGGTCCCTGACGTCTTCAACGCGGTCGATGCGTTCCGCCTCCACTCCGTAAAGGTCCGCTAAGATATGCAGTCCGAGGGTCTTTGCCATTTCCTATCCTCCCTTGAAAAGTCTTTGAAAAGCCTGAAAGACATAAAGAAGCTCATCACTGAGCACCTCCTTGAAAGCAAATATACAGTATAATCTTTTTCTGTGAAAAAGACAAGAAGGATCCAGAAGCTCCGTCCCACCTCCTCCCTAGTTAAAAACGCCCTCTTTAACATCCTGGGGGACATAGAAGGTCTTGTATTCTTAGATCTGTTCGCAGGAACGGGACAGAGCGGCCTCGAGGCCGAACGCATACGCCCAGACCGGGGGGCTCGCCGTGGGGGCTCGATACGCTGGGGTCGTCTTCGCCGAGGAGACGGCGCCCTATTCCGATGTCTGGGACCTGAAGTATTCGTCCGTGGAGTT
>JALWEK010000139.1:0-17081 GCA_027014185.1 Aquificaceae bacterium | reverse complement strand
GACCAAGGTAGGCTTTGTAGTGAAAAACCCGATGCTCGCAGAGGAGATCAGGAAAAAAACCAGAGGAAAGGTTATAAGAGGGGACGTGCTGAAGATCCTGGGCAAGCTGGATCTCAAACCCGATGTCGTATTCGCCGATCCTCCATACGCCTTCGAGCGGTACAAGGAGCTTATAGAAAGGGTCATGGAGATTCTAGAGCCCGGAGGTGTGTTCGTTCTCGAGCACGATAAGAGGAAGAGGTTCGGAGCGGAAGAGGAGAGAACCTACGGAGACACAGTGCTGTCCATATGGAGGAAGAGGGAGTGAAAAAGGCTGTCTATCCAGGAACCTTCGACCCTCCACACCTCGGCCATCTGGACATAGTGGAGAGGAGTCTGAAGATCTTCGACAAGGTCGTGGTAGCGGTCGCGGAGAACCCGAGAAAGTACCTCCTGTTCCCGATAGACGAGCGGGTGGAGATGTTCAGGGAGATGGTAAAAGACCTCGGGAACAGGGTGGAGGTAAAGAGCTTCGACTCGCTTCTGGTAGATTTCATGAGGGAGGAAAGCATAGACATAATAGTGAGGGGGGTGAGGCTCTTTACGGACTTCGAGTACGAGCTTCAGATAGCCCTAACCAACTTCAAGCTGGCCGGCGTTGAAACGGTCTTTATGATGCCTTCCCAGGAGTTCATACACATAAGCTCTACCATAGTGAGAGACGTGGCCTCCTACTGCGGTGATCTCAGCGGTCTGGTCCATCCGTTCGTGGAGAAGAAGCTCAGGGAGAAGTTCGGGTGTGGATCCTGATACTCCTGCTGCTTGCGGGTCTTCTCCGAGCTGAAACCTTCTGCATAAAGGGGTTCGAGAACCGCACCAACGAGCCCTACCTGAGCTACAGCCTCCTGAAGGTGGTCGAGAGGGCGATCCTGGAAAACGGCCACAGGATAGGCTGCGATGGAAAATTCGGGGAAGTTCGCGTAAGGGTGAAGGACTTTAAAGAGGTGCCCATAGCGTACACGCCCGAGCAAAGGGTAAGCTCTTACAACCTTGTACTCAGCGTAGAACTTATCCTGAACGGGAAAAGGCACTCTTTCAGCTCGGTCGTTCCCTACACGCTCCCTTACGGAGGTCTCGGAGATATACCGAGGAGAAAGGCCATAGACGACCTGCTTGATAAAATATACATTGAGATCCTTAAAACCCTGAGGAGGTAGAAAAATGCTCATAAACCTTGAGACGAACAAGAGCGTTGATGAGGTGAGGCAGAAGCTGGAGGAAAAGGCTAAGGAGAAAGGCTTTGGCGTTATGAGTACCCACGAGGTAACCAAGATCCTCGAGAACAAGGGTCACCCCATAAACTACTCCTGCGTGATAGTCGAGATATGCCAGCCGAGGGCCGCGAGCCAGGTTCTCTCCAAGAACCCCTACATATCCACAGCCATGCCCTGCCGGGTGGCCATATTCGAACAGAACGGTAAGACCGTAGTCAGCACGATAGCCCCCACCCAGATGCTCGAGATGTACAACGAACCTGAGCTCAAAGGTGTGGCCCAGGAGATCGAGAACCTGGTTAAGGAGATAATGGAAGAGTCCGTGAGATGAAGGACGAGGCCTACATGAGCCTCGCCCTCTCCTTGGCTAAAAGGAGGAAGGGCCTCACACATCCCAATCCCACGGTAGGCTGCGTGATAGTGAAGGATGGAGAGGTAGTCGGCCTCGGCTACCACGAGAGGGCCGGATACCCCCACGCGGAGGTTGTGGCCCTCGAACAAGCGGGAGATAGAGCTAAGGGAGCTACAGCTTACATTACACTCGAACCCTGTACCCACTTCGGGAGGACCCCTCCCTGTACGGACGCCCTCATCGAGTCAGGGCTAAAGAGGGTGGTGGTCGCCACCCTAGACAGGAACGAGATCGTGAGGGGGAAGGGAATACAGAGGCTGAGGGAGGCAGGTATAGAGGTCGAGGTTGGCGTATGCGAAAAGGAAGCAGAACTACTTAACGAGGACTTCTTCACATACGTCTCCCAGAAGAGGCCTTACGTAACTCTTAAACTCGCTCAGACCACTGACGGGAGGATCGCCACAGCTACGGGAGACAGCAAGTGGATAACCTCCCTCCAGAGCAGGAAGTTCGCCCACAGGCTCAGGAGCGAAGCCTCGGCGGTCCTCGTAGGAATAACCACCGTCCTGAAGGACAACCCAGAGCTGACCGTGAGATACATTCCCTTCGAGAGACAACCCCTTAGGGTTGTTATAGATCCAGACCTCGAGATCCCCCTGGAAGCGAAGCTCGTTCGGGATAGGTCGGCTCCCACACTAATAGTCTTCTCCAGAAGAAAGCCCGACTACGAAGAGACCCTGATCGAAGCGGGCGTGGAGCTTCTGCATATGGAAGTGATAGACTTGGGCGAGCTCCTTCGGGAGCTCGCCAGGAGGGAGGTGGTTCATATGCTAGTTGAAGGCGGGGCTTACACGGTGACCTGCTTTCTGAAGGAAGGCTTGTGGGACAGGCTGGTGGTGTTCCAGTCCCCCAAGATCTTCGGAAGCGGTAAGGGAATAGAGGACCTGGGAGTGGTGAGCGTGGAGGAGGCCCTGAGGCTGAAAATAAGGAGGGAGTGGAAGATAGGGGAGGACAGGGTCTTTGAGTATGTCCCCGTCATGGAAAGTTCCGGACTGAGGTGGTAAAAAGCTAAGGTATGAAATGGATTAGGCTAAAGAGGTCAAAGGTAAAGGTCTTCGGAAAGCCTGCAAAGGTACTGATGAAGGGGATGACCGCCCCCGAGGAGCACACCCACTTCCTACACAGCCTGCTCACCAACAACGTGAAGGCTCTCAAGCCTGGGACCTTCAACTACAACCTGTGGCTCAGACAGAACGGACAGCCGGTTGCTGACTTCTTCGTTTACAGGATAGGAGATTACTACCTTCTGGATACAGAGAAGCCGGCGAGCGAGGTTATAGAAGAGTTTGAGAAGCTCAAGCTCTCTTTGAAGGTCTATTTCGAGGATCTGACCAGGAACACGGAGCACATCTTCGTGTTCGGAGAAGGTTCTTCCGAGTTCGTGAAGGACGCCTTCGGCGTGGTTTTAGAAGATTACGAGGTTAAGGAGGTAGAGGGTGTTCTCGTAGCCAAGAACCCGCTCAGGCTGAGGGAAGAGGGTTACGATCTGATGGGAGACCTTTCAGGCCTCGCCGATAGGCTGTCCAGGGATATGGAGATAGACGAGGTAGAGTTCGAGGACCTCAGGATAGAGAGGTGCGTTCCAAGGATAGGTAAGGAGCTCAGGGAAGGCTTCTCTCCGTTGGAGGCAGGAGTCCTCAGCTACGCGATCGATATGAACAAGGGATGTTACGTGGGTCAGGAGGCTATAGCCAGGGTTTACTTCAGGGGAAGGACACCCAGGATCCTCGTGAGGCTCGAACTGGAGGGTGATGTAAAGGAGGGATCAAAGCTGTACGAAGGCAATAAGGCCGTTGGCCTTGTTACCTCTGTAAGCTCAGATGGGAAGAAGGCCCTTGGATACACACTTAGGAACATCTACGAGAAGGGAAGGGAGCTTACGGCCGACGGCGGGAAGGCGTACTTAGGAGGAAGCTGTGAGGGAGAGGCTTGAGAAGCTCATAGAGGGACTTCTGAAAGGCAGATGTTCGGGGCTTGCAAAGGAGGAGGAAGGAGATAAAACCCTCTTCTTCTGTGAGAGCGAACTTGTAGGTAGCGTTGCAAAGATCGGGGAAGAGATACTCGCCGGGACGGTCTACTCCTACTCTATGGGAGACAGCATCCACAAAGAGTTCTTGAAGGCCGCCCGGGAAGAGTTCGGGGACAGGATAGAGGAGGAGGGAACCAAGCTCTCGAGCGGGGTCGATCAGAACTTCTACTACACGTACGTTCATGTAAAATTATGAGCAGGAGGGAAAGGACATGGGAAGGATGGTAGAGTTCGAAGCTGAAGGCGTAAAGGTCGGCGGCTATCTGGCCGAGCCCACGGACAGGGGTCCGGCTGTGATGATAATACACGAGTGGTGGGGACTGGACTCGCCCCTCTCCAACATAAAGGAGCTCACCGATAAGCTCGCACAGGAGGGTTTCGTGGCCTTCGCCCCCGACTTTTACAAGGGCAAGAGCGCGGACAACCCGGACGATGCGGGAAAGCTGATGACCGAGATGTTCCAGAATAGAATGGACGAAGTGGATGCTATGTTCAGGGCGAGCGTGGAGCACCTCAGAAACCTCGACAAGACCGATCCGGTTAAGGTTGGTGTCACCGGTTTCTGCTGCGGCGGGACGCTCTCGATGTACTTTGCCAGCAAGTTCTCAAATCTCATAGACGCGAGCGTTCCCTTCTACGGACTTCCCCAGCTCGCACCCATAGATCCCCACAGCATAAAGGTTCCCGTATTCTTCATAATGGCGGAGAAGGACGAGTTCGTGAACAACGACAGCGTGATAGACATATTCAAGGAGGTTTGGAAGAACGGCGTGGAAGCTCAGGCAAAAGTCTATGCCGGTGTGAACCACGCCTTCCTGAACGACAAGAGACCGGAGGTCTACAACGAGGACGTGGCTGGGGACGCCTGGAAGCTGGCCGTGGAGTTCTTCAGAAGACACCTGGGCTGATTTCTGATACAATACTTAGCTCTCCGGAGGTAAAGGATGGCTGCCTGTGAGATATGCGGTAAAAGGGTGATGCACGGAAGAAGGGTGACCTTCTCGGCGGAAAGGAACCCGAGACTATTCAAGCCCAACGTCCACAAGATGAGGGTTAGGCTTCCCGACGGGACCGTGAAGAGGATGTACGTATGTACAAAGTGCCTGAAGGCGGGTAAGGTAGTTAAGGCGGCACGGGTTCCCAAAGAGTAGATGTCCCTCCGCTTCCTTAGATTCCTGACGGCGGGCGAGTCCCACGGAAGGGGCCTTACCGCCATACTGGAGGGAATTCCGGCCAACCTCGAGCTAAAGCCTGAACACATAAACAGTGATCTGGAAAGAAGACAGAGGGGGTACGGACGCGGAGGGAGGATGAAGATAGAGAAGGACAGGGTCCAGATCCTATCCGGGGTAAGGTTCGGAAAGACGATAGGATCTCCCATAACCCTCTGGATAGAGAACAGGGACTGGGAAAACTGGAGGGAGAAGATGTCCCCTGAGGGAGAGCCTCCTGAGTCCGTGGTCCCCTTCACAAGGCCAAGGCCCGGACACGCCGACCTTCCGGGCGGGATCAAGTACAACCAGAGGGATCTCAGGAACATACTCGAGAGGGCCTCAGCGAGGGAGACTGCCGCGAGGGTCGCCGTTGGTGCGGTCTGCAAAAGGTTTCTAGAGGAGCTCGGTATAAGGATAGGGAGCTACGTAGTAAGTATAGGAGAGTGTTCCTTCCCGATCAAGGAAGAGGACCTCATCAGGAGGCACGAGCTCGCCGAGAAGTCAGAGGTCAGGTTCCCCGACCCCTCAAGGGACGAGGAGTTCAAAAGATACATAGACAGTGTAAGGGAGAAGGGGGAGAGTGCTGGAGGTATCTTCGAGGTCTTCGCCGTGGGTGTCCCTCCGGGTCTCGGGAGCCACGTTCAGTGGGACAGGAGGATTGACGGGAGGATAGCCCAGGCGATGATGAGCATACAGGCTATGAAGGCGGTGGAGATAGGTCTGGGCGTGGAGAGCGCTAAAAGGCTTGGCTCTCAAGTTCACGACGAGATAGGCTACGACCCTGAAAGGGGTTTCTTCAGATACTCCAACAACCTTGGAGGAACCGAAGGTGGGATAACGAACGGAATGCCCATAGTCGTGAGAGTGAGCATGAAGCCCATTCCCACACTCAAGAACCCCCTCAGGAGCGTGGACATAGAAACGAAGGAAGAGCTAAAGGCTGGGAAGGAAAGAACCGATGTGGTAGCGGTCCCAGCTGCATCGGTCGTGGGAGAGGCGATGCTCGCCATAGTCCTGGCCGACGCCCTCTTGGAGAAGATCGGCGGGGATTTTATGGAGGAAGTCAGAGAGCGCTACAAGCTCTACCTGGAGCACGTCAGGGGATTCTGAGATGAACTTTCTTCTCAGGCTCTCGGAGGAGGTAGGGAAGGCTACATTGCTCGCCCTGCAGGCGGTGTACTTCCTCCTGAGAAAACCCCCTAAGGTCAGACACTTCGTCAGTCAGTTCACCTACATAGCAGCGGAAACCTCCCTCGTGGTTGTGGTCACCTCACTCTTCACGGGTGGCGTTATCGCCCTCCAGACATATTCGACCTTCCACAGGTTCAACGCCGAGTACCTGATAGGAGCCGTCGTAGCACTCTCGATGGGAAGGGAGCTGGGACCCGTTCTCACCTCCCTGATGGTGGTCGCGAGGGTAGGATCTGCGATGACAGCGAGCATAGGCACAATGAGGATAACCCAGCAGATAGACGCCCTTGAGGTCATGGCGGTAAACCCAGTCAGGTACCTGGTGACACCCAGGCTGTTTGCCACCACCGTGGGTGTGCCCCTGCTTACCGTACTCTCGAACGTATCGGGCATACTCGGAGGCTGGCTCGTTGCCACAAAGCTCTTTCGTGTGAACGAGTACCTCTACTGGCAGAAGATGATAGACCTGACCGAGTTCTACGACATCGTGGGTGGGCTCTACAAGGCCTTCGTCTTCGGTTTCATAATAGCAACGGTGAGCTGCTACTTCGGATACTACACCAGCGGGGGAACGGAAGGTGTGGGACGTGCAACCACCAACTCGGTGGTAACCTCTTCGATGCTCATACTCATATCCGATTACTTCCTCACGGCAATAATATTTTAGAAATGGATAGAAGCAGCAGTATCAGGGCTCTCGGCATAAGCCTGTTTCTCGTATTCACCTTCGCCTTCGTAGAGCTCATCGGCGGTTTCCTGACCAACTCACTTGCCCTCCTGTCGGACGCCGGGCACATGCTCACCGACAGCGTTTCCCTATTCATAGCCCTCGTTGCCCAGCTCCTCGTTCAGAAGGCAAAGGGGAAGAGGATGACTTACGGCCTTTACAGGTTAGAGGTTCTCGCCGCCCTGGCGAACGGCGTGTTCCTCCTCGGCCTGATAGGGTACATAGCCTATGAGGCCTTCCATCGGTTCATAAATCCTGAACCGGTCCTGGGCCCTCAGATGCTCCTGATAGCTACGGTAGGTCTGGTGATAAACCTGGTGGCCGGCTACCTTCTTTTCAGAACTGCCGAGAAGAACATAAACGTTAAGGCCGCCTTCCTCCACGTGGTTACAGATACCTTGGGCTCGGTGGCAGCCATAATCGCAGGTCTTGCTGTAACCTTCTGGAAGTTCTATCTTGCCGATCCTATCCTCAGTATTGCCATATCCCTCCTCATACTTCCCGGAGCTTACTCGGTTATCAGGGAGTCCGTGAGCGTCCTTCTGGAGCTGGTCCCGTCGGCGATAGATCCGGAGGAGATAGAGAGGGAGATAAGGGAAGTTAAGGGGGTTCTGGACGTTCACGACATGCACATCTGGTCGATAACAGCAGGAAACGTTGTTCTCACAGCCCACGTGGTTGTGAGCGATGTGGAGGCCTGCAACGATATACTTAAGGAGGTGGAGGAGATAGCTAAGAAACACGGTATAGAGCACACCACCATCCAGATAGAGAGGGAAGGCTACTCCTGTCCCCCTTCGTGTCCCCTACTCAGGGAAAGCGGGCACATACACCACCATCACGAGCACTGATATAATATTTGAAGCTGTGGTAGAGATAAGGGGGATAACTCTTCCCGTAATAGCTATAAGGATAAAAGACAGCAAAGATCTGGAGACCCTAAAGGAAGAGATAAGGGGAAAGGTGAGGGGAAAGCTTTTCCAGGGAAGCTACTTCATAATAGAGAACGCCGAAGACCTCCCCGAGGACTGGATTAGAGAGCTCGAAGACTTCTTTAAAGAGCTGAACCTTGAGAGCATAAAGAGGATAAGCACCGGAGACAGGAAAGAGACCGAGAAGAAGGACAGGCTCCTTATCGTGGACAGGCCCCTGAGGTCCGGACAGAAGGTAGAGCACGGCGGGGACGTCCTTGTCCTCGGGGACGTTAACAAGGATGCCCAGGTTGTGGCGGTGGGTAATATTATTATTATGGGAGCTCTGAGGGGGATAGCTATAGCCGGAGCTCTTGGCGACGAGAATGCCGTTGTTGTGGCCCTCAAGATGGAACCTCAGCAGATAAGGATAGGTAAGAAGATAGCCATATCCGAAGACTCGGAAAGGGTCTCACCCGGTTATCCTGAGGTGGCGAGGGTGGAGGATGGTATGATAGTTTTAGAAAAAGTCTGAGAGGAGAAGAGGATGACGGAGGTAATCGTAGTAACCTCGGGAAAGGGAGGTGTAGGTAAGACCACTATAACCGCCAATCTGGGTGTGGCCCTTGCCAAACTCGGGAAAAGGGTCCTTCTCATAGATGCGGACATAGGCCTGAGGAACCTTGACATGATCCTGGGCCTTGAGAACAGGATAGTCTATGACATACTAGACGTCCTCGAAGGAAGGGTTCCCCCGGAGAAGGCTTACGTGAAAGACAAGAGGGGCTTGAACCTGTACCTGCTTCCGGCGAACCAGACCAAGAACAAGGACGCGGTGAACACCGACAAGTGGATAGAGCTGGTTAAGGATGTGAAATCTAAGGGAGAGTTCGACTACATAATCATAGACTCACCTGCGGGGATAGAGCAGGGCTTCAAGATCGCCGTCAGCCCGGCAGATCGCGCCTACATAGTGGTCAATCCTGAGGTGTCCTCAGTCAGGGACGCTGACCGGGTGATCGGTCTTTTGGAGAGCATGGACAAGGAGGATTACTGGATAATAGTCAATAGGATAAAGTGGAAAATGGTCAAGAAGGGGGAGATGCTCTCGGTGGAGGACATACTGGACATACTAAAGGCTCCTCTGATAGGCGTGATACCTGAGGAGGAGAAGCTGGTAGACTTCACAAACAGGGGAGAGCCCATAGTTCTCCATAGTAAGTACAACGCGGCAAAGGCCCTCATGGATGTGGCCAAGAGAACGCTCGGAGAGGAGGTTCCCTTTGAGAGATACGGGGAGAAGGAAGGGTTCCTTAGCAAACTCTTTGGAGGTTGAGGTTGTTGAACCTGGGTTCTCTATTTAAAAGAAAGAGCAAAGACGTTGCCAA
Organism: Aquificaceae bacterium; assembly: GCA_027014185.1. GTDB lineage: Bacteria > Aquificota > Aquificia > Aquificales > Aquificaceae > Hydrogenivirga. The sequence continues at coordinate 7,956 of JALWEK010000139.1, read as the reverse complement.
GCAGAGGTTGATGCTCGTCCTGAGCTACGAGAGGCAGGGACTGCCTCCGAGCATGGTGGAGAGATTAAAGGAGGATCTTATATCCCTGTTTTCCAAATATCCACAGTTCGACGCCGCCGGTATAGATGTTCTTCTGAAGAAGAATGAGGAAAACAGGGAAGAGCTCTGGATAAGCATACCTTTCAAGGGATCTTAAGAGGCCTCCACGAGCTTTAACCTCTCCTCCAGCTCCTTGGCCCTCAGAGCATCTATTATCTCGTCGAGCTTTCCTTCGAGAACGTCCTGGAGCTTGTAAAGGGTGAGGTTTACCCTGTGGTCCGTCACCCTGTTCTGGGGGAAGTTGTAGGTCCTTATCTTCTCACTTCTCTCTCCCGTTCCCACCTGTTCCTTTCTCTCCTTGGCTATCTCCTCCCTCTTCTTTCTTTCGTAGAAGTCCTTGAGCTTAGCGTAAAGGATCCTGAGGGCCTTCTGCTTGTTCTGAAACTGAGACCTCTCGTCCTGACACGAGACGACTATACCGGTAGGTATGTGGGTTATCCTCACGGCAGTTTCTGTGGTGTTCACGTACTGACCGCCCGCTCCAGAGGCTCTAAAGGTCTCTATCTTGAGGTCCTGGGGGCTTATCTCCACGTCCGTCTCGTCGGCTTCGGGAAGGACTGCTACGGTAGCGGTGGAGGTGTGTATCCTCCCTCCGGACTCGGTCACCGGTATCCTCTGGACCCTGTGGACCCCGCTCTCATACTTGAGCCTCGAGTAGGCACCCTCACCCTCTATCAGGGCTATGACCTCCTTGTAGCCACCGAGGCCTGTCTTGTTTGCGCTCAGGATTGAGAACTTCCAGCCCTTATCCTCCGCATACTTCTGGTACATCCTCAGGAGATCTGCAACGAACAGGGCCGCCTCCTCACCACCCGTTCCGGCCCTTATCTCGAGTATTACGTTCTTAGAGTCGTTTGGATCTTTAGGAACGAGTAAAAACTTAAGCCTCTCTTCAAGCTCGGAGAGCTTTCGCTGGAGTTTCTCCACCTCCTCCTGGGCGAGTTCCCTGAGCTCGGGCTCCGAACTCCTCAGAAGCTCCTTAGATTCCCTCAGCTCCTTCTGGGCCTTTTTGTACTCCTGGTAGGTCTCGTAGAGCTCGGTGAGTTCTTTATGCTCCTTGCTCAGCTCCCTGTATTTTTTAATATCTTGGATTACCTCAGGTCTGGAGAGCTCCTCTTCAAGCTTTCTGTAGCGCTCGCTCAGCCTCTCTAACTTATCTATGAGCTCCTTCTTGAGCATCAACCTTCCTTCTTCTCACCGGGCGAGGCGAGTTCTAGAAAGAGGGGCTTTAGCCTCAGCTTCCCGGTGTAGAAGGGATGGCACTGGTTACATACCTCAACGTGAACCGTCCCGCCCTTGGTCGATAGCAGGGTAAAGGTGTTTCCACAACCGCATACGAAGGTGGTGGGCTGCACTTCCGGATGTATTCCCTTTTTCATCCTCCTTTACCTCCGAAGCTAAGTATTATACTATGCGTTCATCGCCTTTAGGAATTCCCTGTTCGTCTTAAAGCGCTTGAGCTTGTCTAAGAGGAACTCCATAGCCTCTACGGGATCCATCGTGGATAGGAACTTCCTCAGAACCCACATCCTCTGGAGTTCCCACTCCTCCACAAGAAGCTCCTCCTTCCTCGTCCCAGACTTTTCGATGTTTATCGCGGGGAATACCCTCCTCTCCATCAGCCTCCTGTCCAGATGTATCTCCATGTTACCCGTTCCCTTGAACTCCTCGTATATCACGTCGTCCATCCTCGATCCTGTCTCTATGAGGGCCGTGGCTATTATCGTTAGAGAGCCACCTTCCTCGATGTTCCTGGCGGCTCCAAAGAACTTCTTAGGTCTCTGGAGAGCCGTGGCCTCTATACCGCCCGAGAGGACCCTTCCCGTCGGAGGTGTTACCGCGTTGGAAGCCCTGGCGAACCTGGTCATCGAGTCCAGGAGTATAACGACGTCGTTCTTGAGCTCCACGAGTCTTTTGGCCTTCTCTATAACTAGCTCGGCCACCTGCATATGCCGCTCTGGTGGCTCGTCGAAGGTTGAGGCTATCACCTCGGCTCCGTCCCCCACTATCCTCCTCATCTCCGTGACTTCCTCCGGTCTCTCGTCTATGAGCAGGATTATCAGGTACACCTCAGGGTGGTTCTGTATAAGAGCCCTCGATATCTTCTGGAGGAGAACCGTCTTACCGGCCTTTGGAGGAGCTACGAGCATTCCCCTCTGTCCCTTACCTATCGGAGCTACCAGGCTTATAACCCTCGTGGAAAGCTCCTTGGGGTCGAACTCCAAATTAAACCTTTCGGTAGGATGGTATGGGGTGAGCTTGTCGAAGGTCGGTCTGTTCCTAAGGACCTCGGGCTCCGCGGGAAGACCGTTCACGGCCTCCATCTTTATCAGAGCCTTGTACTTTTCTCCTTCCTTAGGGAGCCTAGCAAAGCCCACTATGGTGTCTCCTGTCCTAAGTCCAAACTTTTTTATCTGGGAAGGCGCCACATAGACATCGTCCCAGCTCGGCATGTAGTTGTTCTGGGCGCTCCTCATAAAGCCGTATCCTTCGGGCAGTATCTCCAGCACACCCTTGACGAACACGAGCCCGCCGTCCTTAGCCTGGGCTCCCAGTATGCGTTCTATGAGTTCCTCCTTCTTAAGTCCCGTCGTCCTCGTGAGCCCCAGCTCCTTGCCGAGTTTCTGGAGCTCCTGAAGGGTCATCTTTTTTAGCTCTTCGAGGGTGTAGATCTTCTTCTCCTGAAGTTCCTGCATCTCTTCCTCCTGATTATTTTCCTATGCAAAATCTTGAGAATATACTTCCCAGAACGTCCTCAGTAGTTATATGTCCAACTATCTCTCCTAAGTAATCGGTAGCTTCCCTGATGTCAAGCATGGCTATCTCTGGACTTATATCCTCCTCCTTGTATTTGGTCCTGAACCTTTCGAGAACCTCTTTCGACTTTCTAAGGAGCTCCTCGTGCCTGACCGAAACATATATGTTTAATCCCTCTTGAACAACCAAGCCTGCTTTTTTGAGAATTTCTTCTTCAAGGTCTTTTAGTCCGTGTCCCTTGAGGGCACTCACCTTTATTATAGAATGTCCCTCAAAAATTTCAAGAGGTAGGGAGACTTCGCCGAGGTCTATTTTGTTAACAACAACGATGGTTTCCCTATCCTTCACCTTTTCGTATATCTTCAGATCCTCGTCTCCCGCTCCTTCCGATCCATCCAGAACGAAGAGGACAACGTCGGCCTCCTCTATCTTCTTAACGCTCCTCTCCACGCCTATTCTCTCCACGGGGTCTTTAGCTTCCCTTATACCAGCTGTATCCACGAGCACAACAGGAACACCCCTTAGGTTCAGCGTCTCCTCTATGTAATCCCTCGTTGTTCCCTCTATGTCGGTGACTATCGCCCTGTCTTCCTTAAGAAGTGCGTTGAAGAGGGAGGACTTTCCCACGTTGGGCCTTCCCACTATTGCGAGTTTCATTCCCTCCCTCAGGAGCTTCCCCGTCTTTGCGGTTCTCAGGAGCTGGTCTATCCCTTCAAGGACCTTGTCGACCATGCTGAGGACCTGCTCTTTTGTCAGGGTGGGTATGTCCTCCTCGGAAAACTCTATATCGGCCTCTATGTAGGCTGAAAGCTCAAGAAGGCTATCCCTCAGGGAGTTTACGTACCTGCTCAGCTCACCCTTCAACTGCCTGATAGAGGCTCTACGGGCGAGTTCCGTCTTGGCGGATATCAGCTCTGCGACAGCCTCAGCCTGGGCAAGGTCGAGCTTGCCGTTCAGAAAGGCTCTCTTGGTAAACTCTCCGGGCTCGGCGAGTCTGCACCCAGCCCTGAGGAAAAGCTCCAAGGTCTTCCTGAGTATGAGGGGGTTTCCGTGCAGGGAGAGCTCCACCATATCCTCACCGGTATAACTTTTGGGCGCCCTGTAGTATATGAGGACGCCCTCGTCTATCACATCACCGCTCTCATCCACGAGAGTCCCGTAGTGGGCGAACCTCGGTCTTATCTCCGACTTTGTCTTGAAGAATCTCTTGGTTATATCGAGTACACCTTTCCCCGAAAGCCTGATAACTCCGATAGCGCTCTCACCAAAAGGGGTTGCTATTGCGACAATGGGATCTTTCATTGGACCGCTCAATTAAAATATATTACTGCGGGGGTATGGCGGAACTGGCAGACGCAGCGGACTTAAAATCCGCGGGCCGCAAGGCCGTCCGGGTTCGACTCCCGGTACCCCCATGATAAAGGAATGCACAGACTCAGATACATAGAGGATAGCTTCAAAGGACTCGCCATAGGTTTTATACTGACAGGTAGCGTGGCTATAATCCTTAAAAGGAACTTTGAAGGTATATCCTTAGTCCTATTTGGAACGGGCTTATCCTTACTCGGATTCTCAATAGCCTATATTAGGGATATCTTGGAAGGAAGAGGAGGTAAAGTATAATGCAGGAGATGAATACCTTTCTTCTTTTAGCCATCCTCGTGGTTATGCTTGCTCTCTTCGGAATGACCTACATAACGATAAAGGACCTCAAACAGACAGCCCACAAGAACTGACCTTATGAAAATCGTTCAGGAAGGGAAAGCGAAGGTATACATACCAGAACTAAGAGACATCGTCTCCTCCGATATGCCAGTCTTCTACAATCCCAGGATGAGGGTAAATAGGGACCTCGCGGTCCTGGGGCTTGAGTACCTGTGCAGGAAACTGGGAAGGGAACTGATGGTCGCAGACCCTCTCTCCGCGAGCGGAATAAGGGCCATAAGGTTCATCAAGGAGACCTCCTGCGTGGGAAAGGTATTTACCAACGACATAAACGAGAAGGCGGTTGAGATCATCCGGGAAAACTTCAAGCTGAACGAGGTTTCCGAAGACAGATACGAGGTCCACAGGGAGGACGCGAACTTCTTTATGAGGAAGGGCTGGGGCTTTGGCTTTGACTACGTGGATCTAGACCCTTTCGGGACTCCCGTCCCCTTTATAGAGTCGGTCGCCCTGAGTATGAAGAGGGGAGGGTTGCTCAGCCTCACAGCTACCGACACGGCGCCACTTTCGGGCACATACCCAAAGACCTGTATAAGGAGGTACGGAGCTCGTCCTCTCAGAAACGAGTTCAAGCATGAGGTAGGGATAAGAATTCTTATAAAGAAGGTGATAGAGCTCTCTGCCCAGCACGACATAGCGATGGTTCCCATATTCGCCTACTCCCACCTTCACTACTTCAAGCTCTTCTTTGTTAAAGACAGGGGTGCGAAGCTCACAAACTCGTTGATGGATCAGGTAGGATACGTTCTTTACTGCTTTAACTGTATGAACCGCGAAGCGGTCCTTGACCTACTGAAGATAAAAGAACGCTGCCCTGTGTGCGGGACTAGGTTCAGCCTCGGCGGTCCGATGTGGCTTGGGAATTTGTGGGGCGAGGAGTTTACGGATTTCCTCTACAGGGAAGCCCAGGAGAGGGAGGAGGTCTCAAAGGAGACCAAGAGGATACTCTCTCTGATACGGCAGGAAGCAAAGCTCCAGACGGTGGGCTTTTATATGCTCTCCAAGCTCGCGGAAAAGGTAGGTATACCCCAGCAACCCCCGATAAATAAGGCGGTAGAGTTCTACGAGGGCGTGAGGACACACTTTGAGGGGGATGGTTTCAGGACGAGGCTTCCCCACGAGGAGGTTCTGAGGAAATCGGAGGAACTTAAAGTTATAATAAAACGGCGTTTGGAAGGAGGGGAAAGATGAGTCCTGAGGAGATGCTCAAGAGCTTTCCAGACCAGCTCCAGTGGGAAAAAACAGATATCGACCGCTCCCTGTACCGGACTATAACCTTCTGCGGTATGGGAGGCTCCGGCATAGTGGGGGACATAGCAAAGAGCTGGCTCGAGCATAGGGGATGTAACGTGGTTGCCATATCCCACAGGGGGTACGGGCTTCCAAACTACGTGAACGGGGAAGAGCACCTGGTGATCTGCACAAGCTACAGCGGGAACACTGAGGAGACGATAAGCAACTTCGAGACCGCTATGAAGAGGGACGCAACGGTTATATGTATCAGCTCCGGAGGTAAGCTGGAAGAGCTCGCCAAGAAAAGCGGGGTATTGCACCTGAAGGTTCCCTCCGGCTTTGCTCCCAGATACGCTCTCGGCTACATGCTCTCTAAGATCCTGACACTCCTCGGTGTGGAAAAGGATGAGCTTGAGGATGCGAAGGAGAACCTGAAAACAAGCTACGAGGAAATAAAGAAAAAAGGTGAGGAGATAGCGAACAAACTGAACGGGTACATACCGATAATCTACGCAACCCCTCTGACCGAGGCGTGCGCCTTCAGGTGGAAAACCCAGATAAACGAGAATTCAAAAACGCAGGCTTACTTTGCGACCCTTCCCGAGATGCACCACAACGAGGTGGTTGGTCTCGACAACGCGGAGATAAGGTCCAAGTGCGCCTTCATCGTGATGTTCGATCTCAAAGACCACGAAAGGGTTAGGAGAAGGGTTGATATTACGATAAGGCTCCTGAAAGACCTCGGTATAGTCCCCGTTGCAATAGGCGGGGATGGGAACTCCTATCTTGCAAGGCTCCTCTACCTCATTCACGTTGGAGACTGGGCGAGCTACTACCTTGCTGGAAAGTATGGGTTCGAGCCTCTACCGGTGAAGGTCATAGACTGGATAAAGGAGGAGTTGTTAAAATTATGAATATGAAAGATGAATATTATGAAGAAGTTATTAGAGCATATAAGCAAGCCTCATTTGGGAACTTCATCTTAAAGAGTCTAAAAGATAATAAAGTTTATTCTTTCATAGAAGCGGCTTTATTCCTGTTATCTACGATTTCATTATTTGCAAACTACTTTGAATTGTTCGTATTTTTCGCGTTATTATCAATTGTTGTGGCTTATAAAATAGGCGATATAACCTCAGAAAGAATGTGTAAAGACAAACCAATATTTAACTTATATAGAACCAATAGGCAAGGCGCGCGCTATTGTATCTTTGCTGCTGAGTTAAAAGATAAAAATATAACAGATGTTTCTCGCCTACAGAAAATTAAAAGTATATTGGAGAAAGACTTAGAGCTTAAAAATGATTTCATGAAGCGCCCATTTAGTTATATAATTATAGCAAGCTTTATTGCCTCGATGGGAGGTTTCTCGTCTACAAAATATGGTCTTATTGTAGTAATTATACTTTTTATCTTCCTTTTAGCTACACTTATTATTGGAGATCCAATTTATTCAAGACGCAGGGAGCTTTTACTATTTTTAGAGTGGTATATATTAGAAATTGAAAATTTATAATTGTTCAATCGAGATTCTTTTTACTTCTAATTTTAAGTATACCCTTCCAGTATATGAATAGGACCCCGTGTAATAGGCCTATGAAGAGAATGAGCGCTATAACATCACTCATAGTAGAACCTCTCCGAGACCTCTACCTTACCGAGTCTGTCGAGTATTTTTTTGACCTTGAAGGCGGACCTCAGGACCTCAATGTAATCGAGCTCTCCCCTCTCTATCCTGTCCATGGCCTCTTCTAGCTTCCTGGTGAGTTCCTCGCTTACGTACTCTGGGTAGTTCTCTTTAAGGTAGTTGTAAACCTGAATTCCCATCTTGGTTGGGACGAGCCTTCCCTTCACCTCCCTGACGTATCCCCTATCCAAGAGGGTCTGGACTATGTGGGCGTAGGTTGAAGGCCTTCCAAGACCCCTTCTCTTCATCTCCTGTATCAGGGTCCCCTGTGTAAATAAAGGAACCTTGGGTACCTCCCTGAATTCAATCGGCCTTACGTCAAACCTTTCCCTTTTCTCAAAGACCTTGAATGTTGGAAACATAAGATCAAAGCCGTGTTCCATAACCTCAGTAACTACCTCCTCCTCCCAGTCGTAGTAGGGAAGCTCTACATGGAGTTTCTCAGCTTTTACCTT
>JALWEK010000138.1 GCA_027014185.1 Aquificaceae bacterium | reverse complement strand
ATAGATCTCGCCCTCGAGCTCGCAAAAGATCCGGGAGTTATACTCTGCTCTTACGGAGATCTCCTGAGAGTTCCGGGATCGAGAAGGAAGAGCCTCTTAGACCTTAGGGCCGAGGGAGCTGACGTTCGTATGGTTTACTCGTGCTTGGACACCTTGAAGATAGCGATGGAGAACCCTGACAGGAGGGTTATCTTCTTCGCCATAGGCTTTGAAACGACAACTCCTCAGACTGCCGTACTTATAAGGAAAGCTAAGGAGCTCAGACTCAAGAACCTCTCGGTAGTTTCGAATCACGTGATAACTCCGGCGGCGATACAGCACATACTGAACGCCCCCGAGATAAGGGAGATAGGTAAGGTGAGTATAGACGCCTTCATAGGTCCTGGTCATGTGAGTGTGATAATCGGAACAAAGCCCTACCACTACTTTGCCGAGGAGTTCCAGAAGCCTGTAGTGATATCCGGTTTCGAGCCCGTGGACGTTCTCCAGTCCGTTCTCATGATACTGAGGCAGCTGAAGGACCGCAGAGCGGTAGTTGAGAACCAGTACGGCAGGTTCGTAAGTTACGAAGGTAATGTAAAGGCCCAGAGGCTTGTGGCGGATGTGTTCGAGCTCAGGAGGGAGTTCGAGTGGAGAGGTCTCGGAAATATACCTTACAGCGCTCTAAAGATAAACTCACGATATGAGGAATACGACGCAGAGGAGCTCTTCGATGTATCCCTCCCCGAACCTAAGGAGCATCCAGCCTGTATCTGCGGCAAAGTTATAAGGGGTGTAGCCCTACCTACAGATTGCAGACTCTTCGGAAAGGTTTGCACTCCTTCGAACCCACTCGGCTCCTGTATGGTCTCTTCTGAGGGGGCCTGTGCCGCTTACTTCAAGTACAGGAGAGAGCTTGTGGGTGTTTAAAAAAGATACCCTTCCCTTCTCTCCCTTTTGATCTCCTCGAGGTTCACGTAGTCCTTTATCATGTTCAGGAACTCCTCCTCGCTTATCGTAGGTATTCCCAGTTGCTTTGCCCTGCTCAGTTTTGTCCTACCCGGTTCCTCTCCTACCACTAGGTAGGTCGTCTTGGAGGTTACGCTGTTTGCAAATACCCCTCCGAGGCTCTCTACTATCTCTCCCGCCTTCTCCCGTGAACAGCAGCTCAAGGTTCCGGTAAATACGAAGACCTTTCCCTTGAGAGGCCCCTCCTTCTCGAGCTTGGTCCTCCTGAGTTTCACCCCAGCTTTTTCGAGTTTCTCTATAACCTTCAGGTTCTCTTCCCTCGAGAAGAACTCCTTTATGCTCCTCGCTACCACATCCCCTATACCCTCTATGCTCTCGAGCTTCTCGAGGGGCATGTCCCTCAGATCCCAGATACTGTCTATAATCTGGGCGAGCTTCTTTGCTGTGGTGAGTCCCACGTACCTTATCCCGAGACCGTAGAGGACCCTGTCAAGACCCCTGTTCTTGGACTCCTGTATGGCGTTGTAGAGGTTCATCGCCGCCTTCTCTGCAAATCCAGGAAGCTTTACAAGGTCAGTTACCTTCAGGTAGTAGAGGTCTCCCACGTCCTTAACGAGTCCTTTCTCGTAAAGCGCCTTCGCTGTCGCCTCCCCGAGACCCCTTATGTCCATAGCTTCCCTCGAGCCCCAGTGCTTTAGCCTAAGTATCACCTGGGCGGGGCAGGCTATGTTTATACACCTCCAGGCCACCTCCCCCGGGAGCTTTACCAGCCTGGACCCGCAGGAGGGACACTCTTTAGGAAACTCTATGGGGATCTCGTCCCCGTCTCTCGCCTCCTTTATTACTTCGACCACGTATGGTATAACCTCTCCAGCCCTCTCTATCAGAACGAGATCTCCTATCCTTATGTCCTTCTCCCTTATGAAGTCTTCGTTGAATAGTGATACTGAGGATACAGTAACGCCCCCGACCTCCACAGGTTCCAGCTTGCCCACTGGGGTTATCGTTCCCACCCTTCCAACCTGGAAGACGACATCTATGAGCTTTGTGGTGGCCTGCTTAGGCTTGAACTTGAAGGCTATGGCCCACCTGGGATGGTGTGAGGTGAAGCCGAGGACCTCGTAGTACTCCTTTCTGTTTACCTTCACGACCATCCCGTCTATCTCGTAGGGATAGCTCTCCCTCTTCTTCTCCCACTCCCTGCAGTACTCGATCACCTCCTCTATACCCCTGCACACCTTCATGTCGGGGAAGGGGGTTTTAAAACCGAGGAGGTGAAGCATCCTAACAGCCTCGTAGTGGGTCTCAGGATGTCTGGACTCGGGCTCTACGTAGGAGACCTGATAGACCACAGCCTCTAGCTTCCTCTTAGCAACCTCGGCCGGGTTCTGTAGCCTTATGGATCCTGCGGCCGCGTTCCGTGGGTTGGCGAAAGGTGGCAGTCCCTCCTCGAGGCGTTCCTCGTTCATCTTCTTGAACTCTTCCTTGTTTATGAGAACCTCACCCCTTATCTCTATAAGGTTTATCCCGAACTTTGAGAACTCCGCTCTCAGGGGTATGGTCTTTATGGTTCTAAGGTTGTTGGTTATCTCCTCTCCCGTCTCTCCGTCTCCCCTTGTAGCGCCCCTCACAAAGAGGTCGTTCCTGTAAACCAGAGCTATCCCTGCCCCGTCGTACTTGGGTTCTACGCTGTACTCGACAACATCCAGACCGGTAAGTTCCCTTACCCTCCTGTCGAAGTCTCTTAGCTCCTCCTCCGAGTAGGCGTTGTCCAGGGAAAGCATAGGAGTGTAATGCCTCACGGTTGGGAAGCTCCCCGTTATCTCGCTCGCCACCCTCTGGGTAGGTGAGTCCGGGGTTACCAGATCTGGATACTTCTTCTCGAGATCCCTTAGAGACCTGAAGAGCTGGTCGTACTCGTAGTCCGATATTACCGGGGAGGCCTGGACGTAGTACTTGTAATCGTGGTAGTTTATGACCTCCCTGAGCTCCTCCACGTACTTCTTGGCTTCTTCGAAGGAGGCATCCCTTATCTTGGAAAGCTCCTTCAGGAGCTTTCTCGTAAGCTCTATCAGTTCCCTCTCCCTTTCAGGCGTATACATGGTTATTAATTTACTTTATCCTGATGTTTATCTCCCTTCTCTGGCCGTTCCTCATCACCACCACCTTGAGGCTGGGTTCGTTCCTCAGAACCTGAAGTAATCTGAAGGCGTCCTCGCCGCTCTGGATGGTCATGTTGTTTAT
>JALWEK010000137.1 GCA_027014185.1 Aquificaceae bacterium | reverse complement strand
TTTCAAGGGCTTTGTTAAGAAGGGCCTGAACCCTTGAAGCTCTCCTGGCAGCCTCGTTCTTGTGGATAACGCCCTTGCTGGCCGTGTGGTAGATGATGCTTATCACCTCGGGAAGGAACTCCTTCGCCTCCTCCAGCTGACCGCCCTCTATCATCCTCCTGAACTTCTTTATGTAAGTCCTCATCCTCGAAAGATGGTACCTGTTCCTTTCCCTTCTGCGTGCGTCCCTTCTAACTCTCTTTGCTGCCTGCTTCGTGTTAGCCATCTCCTTACAACCTCCGAGGCGGATATTTTAAAGGATTTTGAAGCTCTTGTAAAGGAGGGGAAGAGGATAGAGATTTAGGTTATACTTTATAGCTCGGAGATCTCTGCTGGAGGAAGGAAGATGGACCTGTACGAATACGAAGCCTACGATAAGATCTTCAAAAAGTACGGCATCCCCACCCTAAGGTATATGTTCGTTGATCACATCACGGAAGAAGTCGAGAACTTTGTGAACCAGCTGGGAGAGTGCGTGGTAAAGTCTCAGGTCCTCGTTGGAAAGAGAGGAAAGGCAGGGGCTGTTAGGCTCTGCTCCTCCCCGGAAGAGGCGATAGAGGAGATTAAGACCCTCCTAGAGTACCCAGTTTACGGTGAGATGCCCGTCGGCGTCCTCGTTGTGGAGAAGGCGAACATCGTAAAGGAGCTCTATGCCTCCATAACCTACTCCACTGAGACTAGGGGTCCAGTCCTGACCCTCTCCCTCGAGGGAGGAGTGGACATAGAGGAGGTCCCGCCAGAGAAAATAGGCATATTCCCGATAGATCCTCTCAAGGGCCTCTATCCCCACATGGTCAGGAACTACCTCCTGGAGCTCGGTTTCCCCCACGAGTACATGTCCGCCCTGAGGGAGCTTTCAGAGGTGGTGGCCAACATGTACAGGGCCTTCTGGGAGGCGGAGGCGAGGCTCCTGGAGATAAACCCCCTTGCGATAGTGGACGTTGGAGGAAAGCTGAGGGTGAAGGCCCTCGATGCGGTGGTCAAGATCGACGACGATGCCTCTATACCTCCCGCCAAGATCTACGGTGTCAGAACCGCCCTCAAGAGACCTCCCACCGAGAGGGAGATTGCAGCCGCGGAGATAGACAAGGACGACCACAGGGGAAAGGCTGGATCCTATGTGGAGATGGACGGGGACATAGCCATGATGACCTTCGGAGGAGGGGGTTCGACAGTTACCATAGAGACCACCTACGCAATAGGGATGAAGCCCGCCAACTTCACCGACATAGGTGGGAACCCTCCCGCGGAGAAGATGTATAAGATAACGAGGATAATCCTCTCCAAGCCTGGTATAAGGGGAGTTCTCGTCTGCGGAGGGACCGCCAACAACACCAGAATTGACGTCACCCTCGGTGAGGGCGTTGCCAACGCCATAAGGGACCTCAAGAAGGAAGGTAAACTCGATCCCAACTGGATATGGGTGGTCAGGAGGAACGGGCCCGAGGCTGAAAAAGGCCTAAGGATGCTCTACGAGGCCTTCAAAGAGTGCGGCGTCAAAGGAGAGATCTATGACTCCTCTCTCCCCCTCACGGAGGCTCCCGTGAGACTCAAGGAGCTCCTCGACAGGTGCGAGTCGAAAGCGGAAGAAGCAAAGGATCAGGAGAGAGTTCTGACCGACGAGCAGGCGAGCGACATGGGGGTGTGATATGAAAGCCATCGCCTTCGGGTTCCCCAAGCTGGGAGAGAAGAGAGAGTTCAAAAAGCTTTTAGAGGACTTCTGGAAGGGAAAGATAAGCGAGGAGGAGCTCCACGCAGGGATGAGGGACCTCGCCCTCTGGAGGGCTGAGCTCTATAAAGAGAACGTAGATGTAGTCCCCTCCAACGAGCTCTCCTACTACGACTTCATGCTCGACACCGCCCTCATGGTGGGGGCCATCCCCCAGAGGTTCGGCGAATACAGGGGAATGGAGACCTACTTCGAGATGGCCAGAGGCAAGAACGCCCTCGAGATGACCAAGTGGTTCAACACCAACTACCACTACTTAGTCCCTGAGATAGAGAGAGAGGAGTTCAGGCTATTCATAAACAAGCCCCTCAACGACTACGAGTTCTACAAAAAGAAGGGCTACGAGACCGCCCCCCAGATAATAGGTTCCTATACATTCCTCAGACTCTCCAAGGCCTTAAGAAGAAAGGGGGGAGAGCTCCCCATCTACGAGATAGAGAAGATAGAGAGCCGAGACCAGTTTGAAAGGCTCGCAGAGAGGCTCGTTCCGGTCTACAGAGAAGTTCTCGAGTCTCTCAAAAAGGCTGGCTGTAAGAGAGTTCACATAGAGGAGCCCGCCCTCGTCCTCGACACGGAAGGATGGCAGTGGAATCTGGTTGAGAGAATCTACGGAGAGCTTTCCAAGGTAGGGATAGAGATAGCCCTCTTTACTTACTACGACAGCGTCTCCGACTACGAGAGGTGCATCTCCCTTCCTGTTCAGGCACTTCACCTTGACCTCGTCTCCAACAGGGAGAACCTCCAGAACATCAGGGAAAAGGGCTTTCCCAAAGAGAAAGAGCTCATAGCTGGAATAATAAACGGGAGACAGCCCTGGAGGGCGGACCTCTCGGAAAAGCTCAGGCTCTTAGAGGAGCTCTCCAAGATCACGGAAAACCTCTCCATCTCCAACTCCTGCCCTCTCTACCACCTTCCCGTGAGCGTAGAACCCGAAGAGGACCTCCCCGAGGGCTTGAAGGAGAGACTCTCCTTCGCGAAGGAGAAGCTAAAAGAACTCAAGATCTTAAAGACCGCCTTAGGCGGTGATAAAGAAGCTCTCAAGGAGGTTGAGAAGACCAAGAAGCTCCTGGAGATCAGCTTCGGCGAGAACGCGGAGGTCAGGAGGAGGATAACAGCCCTCAAGGATGAGGACTTTAGAAGAGAACTTCCTTACAAGGATAGGGACAAGATCCAGAGGGATATACTCAAGCTCCCCCTCTTTCCCACCACCACCATAGGTTCCTTCCCCCAAACGGAAGATGTAAGGAAAATGAGAACCGCCTACAGAACCGGAAAGATATCCGAGGAGGAGTACAAGAAGTTCATCCGCGAGAAGATTAAGTACGCGATAGAGGTACAGGAAGAGATAGGACTGGACGTTCTCGTCCACGGTGAGTTTGAACGCTCCGATATGGTGGAGTATTTCGCAATTAAGATGGATGGCATA
>JALWEK010000136.1:1130-3196 GCA_027014185.1 Aquificaceae bacterium | reverse complement strand
GCAGAGAGCTGACTATTATCTTTTCAGTCTTCATCTATAAGTCCTAATATTTTCATGTTAACCTGCTTTTCAAGTTCATTATAGGACAGAACCGCAAGCTGGGGAAGGTAGGGCTCCAAGGCTTTTCTCACATATCTCCTAAGGTTCGCCGAGGTGAGTAGAACGGGCTGTGCCTGGAATTGAACGAACTTCTCTATCTCCCTTGAGATCTTCGGATAGAGCTTGTTGAGGACTATGTCTATGAACTCATCCTCCCTGTTTTCGTTTATAAGATGTACGAGCTTGGCTTCTACCTTCGGAGACAGAGCTATAGCGTAGAGTGTGCCGTTGGTGAGATACATCCTAGTTATCCTCTTGGAGAGGTTCTGCCTGACGTATTCGGTCAGTATATCGGGATCCCTAGTCTGCTCTATGTAGTCGGCGAGGGTCTCGAGGATCGTTAGAAGATCGTTCACCGGGATACCTTCTCTGAGGAGGTTCTGGAGGACCCTGTGGACCACAGATATAGGGACTTGCTCGGGAACTATGTCCTGAACGACCTTAGGGTACTTCTTGGCGAGCCTGTCTATCAGTTCTATGACCTCGTTCCTTCCGAGTAGCTCGTGGAGGTTCCTCTTTATGACTTCGGAGAGGTGGGTGATTATGGCCGTGCTTATGTCCACCACCATGTATCCCTTCTTCTGGGCTTCGTCCCTCTTATCCTCGGTTATCCAGTAGGCCCTCATCCCGAAGGCGGGCTCCTTCGTCTCTATCCCCTCTATCTTCCCTCTCGTCGTTCCGAGATCCACCGCCAGATAGTAGCCGGGCATTATCTCGTAGGAGTCCGCCTCTATACCCTTTATAAGGATCCTGTACTGGTTGGGCTGGAGCTTCAGGTTGTCCCTTATGTGAACGAGGGGGACTATCACACCGAACTCCTGGGCTATCTGCCTCCTCATGGTCCTTATCCTCTGGGGTATATCTCCCCCTTGAGACTCGTCCACGTAAGGTATCAGGCCGTAGCCCACCTCCATGGTGATGGGATCGGGCTGGGGAAGGAGCTCCTCTTCCGTCTCCTCTTTCTTCTTCTGCTCCTCCCTCTTCTGTTCCTCAACGAGCTTTTCAAGCTCCCTTATCTGCCTCTCCTTGAGAGACTTGTTCATCAGGTAGTAAAGACCCCCTAAGACGCCAGCCATGAAGAAGAAGGGAATCTTGGGAAGACCTGGGATCAGGCCTATGAAAAGTAAGAGGGCCGAGGAAAAGAGGAGAGCTTTGGGTTCTTTCGAGAACTCCTCCGCTATCGCGCTTCCCACCTCCTCGGTAGAGGAGCTCTTTGTGGTTATAAGTCCCGCAGCGGTAGAGAGAACGAGGGCGGGTATCTGGGAGGCAAGACCCTCTCCAACGGTCAGGAGCGTGTACGTATTTAAAGCATCCATGAAGTCCATCCCCTTGAAGACGAGTCCCACGATCAAGCCGCCTATCAGGCTGAGAAAGAGTATCACGAGGGCAGCAATCGCATCGCCCCTTATGAACTTGCTCGCTCCGTCCATCGCCCCGTAGAAGGCGGCCTCCCTCTCCAGCTGCTCCCTTCTCTTCCTGGCTTCCTCTTCCGTTATCAGACCGGCGTTGAGGTCCGCGTCTATGCTCATCTGCTTCCCGGGCATAGCGTCGAGAGTGAACCTGGCCGCCACTTCCGAGACCCTCTCAGCTCCCCTCGTTATCACTATGAAGTTTATGACTATGAATATGAGGAAAACGACCAAACCCACAACCACCTCCCCACCCACAACGAACTTACCGAAGCTCTCTATTATGTGCCCCGCAGCATCCGTTCCCTCGTGCCCGTAGAGGAGTATCCTCCTTGCAGCAGCGACGTTCAGAGAGAGCCTGAGAAGAGTCCCTATAAGTAGCAGTGTTGGGAAGGAGCTGAGCTCCAAAGGGGTTTTTATAAAGAAGGTTAAAACGAGAACGGCGAGGGAAAAGGTTATGCTCATTGCAAGGAGGACATCGAGGAGGAAGGCTGGGATCGGAACTATTATCGCGGTAAGTATTATTACGAAGGCTAGGATAACCCACGCTTCTTTATA
>JALWEK010000136.1:0-1120 GCA_027014185.1 Aquificaceae bacterium | reverse complement strand
CTATAAGATGATTATATTTCTCTGGTGATGAACTGGGCATCGCTGATAGAGGAAGCTCCAGAGAAGTGCGGGGTTTACATATTCAGGGGAAAGAATAAGCCCCTTTACATAGGGAAGGCCAAGAACATAAAGAAGAGACTGCTCCAGCATCTTAAACTCTCCGAGAGCGATCCCAAGGAGTTCGCCATCTTCAGGGACTCGGTAGGACTTGAGTGGATAATAACGAGAAACGAGTTCGAAGCGCTGGTATTGGAGATAGACCTTATCCAGTCCCACAAGCCCAGATACAACGTCCTCCACAAGTATGGAAGCGGGTATCCCATGCTTCTCCTGACCGAGGACGCCTACCCCACTATCAAGGTGGTCAGGGGAACGGAGCACGAGGGGATCCTCTTCGGTCCCTTCCTACAAGCGAGCAAGGCCTACAAGGTTAAAAAGCTCATTCACAGACTGTTTAAGCTAAGAACCTGCGATCCCCTTCCCAAGAGGAAGGAGCCGTGCATGGATTACCACTTGGGCCTATGCTCCGCTCCCTGCGCGGGACTTGTGAGTAAAGGGGAATACACGCTCAGTGTGGAGGGAGCTAAGGCCCTCCTCTCTGGCGAGGTAGCGGAGGTTCTTCCCAAGCTCTACGAGAAGATAGAGGAGTTCTCGAAAGAGCTGCTCTTTGAGAAGTGCGCTCAGATAAGGGATCAGATAAAGGCCCTTGAAAACATAAGCAGGGGCCAGACTGTCTCGGGACTTCCTTACAGGAGCGCGGACTTCTTCTACAAGCTCGGCAGGAGGGTAGGCCTTTTCCTGATAAGGGGAGGAAAGCTGGTAAGTAAGGAGATATACGACCTGGAGAGGGAGGAAGATCTGGAGGAGTTTCTCCTGGGATACTACTACTCCAACTATGTTCCGGAGGTGATAGTCAGCAACTTTGAGATAGACGAAGAGGTGAAGAGATGGATATCGGAAAGGTCAAAGGGCGGTGTCAAGTTTGAGAATAGGATCCCTAAGGAGCTTCTCTCCCTCGCGGAGGAGAACGTAAAGGAAGGTATAAGCTTAGAACTGCTCAGAAAAGAGTTCAGAGAAATGGTCGGGATAGAGCTTGCAAAGATAATAGAGGGTTTTGACA
>JALWEK010000135.1 GCA_027014185.1 Aquificaceae bacterium | reverse complement strand
TGCCGGGGTGGCTACAACCCACTACCAGCACCGTCTCGCGCCCCGTGGCTACGAGCATGGCGTGCTCGGCCAGGGCGAGCGCCCTCACTAGGAAGGGCCTGGTGAGGCTGAAGGGGCCCTCGATCTTCCCGCCCTCACTATTGTAGCGGAGCTCCACTTCGAGTCCCTTGGCCCACAGGTGGAGCCCCGGGGGGACGTGGACCGTGACCCCCGGCTTCTGCTCCGCGAGGAACGGCATCCCCCCGTAGTGGTCCCAGTGCTCGTGGCTTAGCACGGCGAAGGAGACGCGGGACAGGTCGACCCCCAGCTCCCGGGTGTTGTGGCGGAGGACCTCGGGCTTGCTGTCCGCATCAAACAGGACGCTCATCCCGCCGGCCTCGACGAGGACGCTCCACCCCCACTCGTTGAGGAGCCCCGGGGCGCCGCGGTTATCGTTGAGGACCGTTAGCCTCACAGCCACCGCTCGGCACCGCGCCCCTCTCTAGGCGGAGCGGCGGGAATAAACTATGGCCTCGAGACCCGTCGCCGTGTATAGGAGGGCGGCCGCGCGCATCCCGTGGTACAGGCTGGAGAACACGGTCACGACCCCGCCGAGCGCCCTCTCAATGGGGAAGGGGGCCCGCGCCAGCTTCTGGTAGCGGAGCAGCTCGACGAGGTTACCGCCCCTGGTGTAGAGGATCGCGCCGTCCACGGTCTCGTGGGCCCTGATTATGAGGACGAGGCTGTTGAAGGTTAGGAAGGCCCTCCATGCCTCGGGGCCGTAGTAGTATGTCCCCGGGCCCCTTATGTTCGGGGACCACCACTCTATGTCGACGCTCGGATCGTTCCATAGCACCTGGAACGCCACGGGGTCGCTCGGCTCCAGGGCCCTGCTGGTCCCCTTGACCCTTCCAAGTATATCGCTCAGCTCGTCGAGGCGGAATGGGGGCTCGGGCCTGTTGAGGCAGGCCCTGCAGGGTATACCCCCGTGAACGAAGAAAGCGCCCAGCCCAACCCCCGCCAGCGGCATGTTGGCGAAGAGCCTCGCGGCCTCCTCGAGGAAGCCCCTCCCCCTCTTCCTCAGGGCCTCCTCCGGTATGCCGAGGAGGTTTCTCGCCCTGGTGTAGTCGAATTCTGTATAGATGCTCCCGTGGACTAAAAAGCTCCTCCTCAGTGTCCTCATCGCCATGGAGACTACCTTCCTGCCTTCGCAGGAAAGTTCCCCTAGGGTAGGGACCCAGAAGCAGTAGAAGTTATCTAGATACCTACCCTTGAAGCGCTCCAGCTTGACCTCGATCCCGATGTTGGAAAAGGTTTCTATGAAGAGATCTGAAACCCTTCTGTATATCCTGGTGGGCGTTTCTCCCCACCTCTCCCGTAGATCCACAAGAGCGAAGGAGAGATCCCAGCCGTGGAGTAGTGCCCCTCCTCCTGTTGGCCTCCTTACCGTAGGGAGCTTGAGGAAGGGCTTTTCCCTTTGAAAGTGTCCGAGGCTCAAACACACCCTGTCCCATCTGTAGAGCCTAAATCTGGGTTCAGGTTCGGGGTTTTCTTCAAAGGAGAGGAGGGCTTCTTCATCCCTCCTCATGTTCTCCTCCGGCGAGAGGGTTTCTACCTCTATCTCCCTCACGGGGAAAAGTTTACATCAGGCTGACTTCTCTCTGTGCTTCTCTATCCTCCAGAGGTTCCTCTTCTCGGAGGGTGATACGAGGCTTATCGCCGTCCCTTCCCTTCCGAGTCTGCCGGTCCTTCCTATTCTGTGGGTATATACCCTGGGGTCCTCGGGAAGGTGGAAGTTTATTATCAGCGAGACGCCCTCTATATCCAGGCCCCTCGAGGCAACGTCCGTAGCTATAAGTACCTTAACCCTGCCCGTTCTGAAGAGCTTCATTACCGTTTCCCTCTTCTTCTGGGTCATATCTCCGTGTAGGGCCTCCACGTTGTATCCCTTCCTCTTGAGCTGGTAGGCCAGCTCCTTCGCGTTCCTCTTCATCTTCACGAAGACTATTATCTTCTTGTCCTCGTTTTCCTTCAGAATTCTCTCGAGCTCTTCGGTTTTATGGATCTCCGATCTGGTTCTGACCACTATCTCGTTTATCCTCGGCTTAAGCTCCTCGGACTCCACGCTAACGTGCTCAAAACCTGGCCTCATGAACTTCTTGGCTATCTCCTTTATCTCGGAAGGGACTGTTGCCGAGACGAAGAAGGTTTGCCTCTCGGTAGGCATCCTGGAGACTATCCACTCTATATCCTCCCTGAAGCCCATATCGAGCATTATGTCAACCTCATCGAGAACCAAGTACCTGAAGGTGTCGAGCTTCAGAGCCTCTCTCTCTATAAGATCCTTTATCCTTCCCGGCGTTCCTACAACGACGTCGGGGATCCTCTTTTCAAGTAGGGAAAGGTCCCGTCCTACGGAAGTCCCGCCGTAGAAGGAGAACACGCTTACCTTCGAGTATCTAGCAAGATCCCTTAGATGGTCCCTGATCTGAATTGCGAGCTCCCTGGTTGGAGCCAGGATGAGGGCCCTTTCGCCCCTGTTTAGCCTCTCAATTATGGGGATACCGAAGGCCCCTGTCTTTCCCGTTCCGGTTCTCGCCTGGATAAGGAGGTCCTTCCCCTCCAAGGCTATGGGTATAGCCTCTTCCTGTATGGGCGTGGGCTGGGAGAACTCCATATCTTCGAGCGCACTCTGTAGTCTCTGGCTTAGTTGGTTGAAGGTGAACTTCATGTACTTTCCTCCTGTATTTTTATAGTTTCTACAATTTAATTGCTTTCGGGCCGTTTGCAAGTTAAATTAAGGAGAATTAAAAAGGAGGTGAGGGAGATGAGCAAACAGACGAAGCAGCTCGGAAGCTGGGGTCTTGTCGTTGCACTCGTGGCCTCTCTGCTGAGTGCGGTTATCCCCTTCGCCGGGATAATAGTCCTAGCAGGCTGGATAGCGGCCATAGTGGGGTACCTCAAGGCATCTGACGAACTCGGTGAGCCTGAGATAAAGGGGAACGTTATAAAGGCTCTCATAGCTGGTGTGATCGCCTTCCTCGTGTTCTTCCTGGGCGGGGGAACGATGGTCGCCGGCATGGTCTCCCAGATGAGAGAGGGGGGAGGGATGCAGTTCGGCGGTGCCGGGTTCCTCCTGATGGTGGTCGCATGGCTCATAGGACTGGTAGCCGCCTGGTTCTGGTACAAGGCGAACTCGCTCCTAGCGGAAAGGACCGGTGTAAACCTGTTCAAAACAGGAGGTCTCTTAATGTTCGTGGGTGCTGTTCTGACAGTGATCCTGATAGGTGGCATAGTGTCCCTTATAGGTGAGGTACTCCTCATAGTTGCCTGGTTCAGTGTGCCCGAGGGGAGTGAGGCTCCTCAGTCGTAAACCTTGACCACTCGGTAGAAGGTGTCTCTCTCTACGGGAACCTTTCCCGCCTTCTTGATGATTTTTACCAACCTATCGACCGAGTGCCCGTAGGCGGACTTGGTACCAGCAGCGTGGACTATCTTCTCCTCCTCTATAGTTCCGTCTAGGTCGTCCGCCCCGAAGTTTAGGGCTATCTGGGCTACCTTCTCTCCGAGGGTTACCCAGTAGGCCTTTATGTGGTCGAAGTTATCCAGGAATATACGCGAGATAGCTATCGTCTTCAGATCGTCTATAGAGGATGTCCTCTTACCCCCGAGACGTGTTCCCTCGGGCCAGTAGGCGAGGGGAATGAATACCTGGAAGCCTCCCGTCTCGTCCTGGATCTCCCTTATCTTAGAGAGATGCTCTACCCTCTCCTCGATGGTCTCGACGTGTCCGTAAAGCATGGTCACGTTGGTGGGTATCCCTAACCTGTGTGCTGTCTTGTGAACCTCCAGGTACTCCTCGGCGTTCGCCTTGTTGGGGGCTATTATCTTCCTCGCCCTCTCGGAAAATATCTCAGCCCCTCCACCTGGTAGGGCTTCAAGCCCGGCCTCCTTCAGCTCACTCAAGACCTCTTCGTAGCTCTTCTTGGATATCTTGGCCATGTGGTGTATCTCTATCGCCGTCCAAGCCTTTACCACGACCTCCGGGAACCTCTTCTTTATCTCCCTAACTATCTCCAGGTACTTATCGTAGCCCCAGTGAGACGGTATCCCGCCGACTATGTGAACCTCCCTTCCTCCTTCCCTGTAAGTCTCTTCAACCTTACCCAGTATCTCCTCCATAGACATCTCGTAGGCTCTGGGATCCGATTTCTTCACACCGAAAGCGCAGAAGTCACACTGGTAGACGCAGACGTTGGTAGGGTTTATCTGCCTGTTTACTATGAAGTAGGCGTTCATGCCGTTCTTCTTCCTGTTCACGTACTCGGCGAGATGCCCTATCGTGGCAAGCTCGTTGCTCTCGAACAGGTATAGGGCTTCCTCCTCGCTTATCCTCCTGCCCTCAAGAACCTTCTCGGCTATGTGGGATAGCCTTCTATCCCCAACGGTTCTCAATATGTCATCTATAACAAGCTCCATCTTTTACCTCCTCCGATGCAGTTAATCATAATATATCTCGTGTGGAAGGAGGCTCTGCATGTATGGAAGATCAGCCTAACCGCCAACCTCTACATAAGCCTCCCCTTTCTCTTCTCACTCGTGTTGCTGAACCTCTTCGTCTGGATACCCCTTGTGGGTCAGCTATCCGCCCTAATAGAGTCTTACCTGATATTCTCCTACGTTGTCTTCATTTCCAAGCTGTACATCAGGAGGGGAGGGAATATAGAAGGCTTTGAGGAGGATCTCAGATCCGCAAACCTCCTGAGCCCGGTCCTGTCCTACCCGAGGGAGGTTATCGGCGTCCTCGTGGCCCAGATTTTCCTAACTGTCGTTGCCCTCCTCGTCTCGTTGGTAATCCTGTCAGCGGGGGGAGCGCTCAGCGTAATCAAACCCCTCCTGGAAGGGGGAGACGTGAGCTGGAAGGGACTACTTCTGAGCCTTCTTATCGCGGTATTCCTCTACTTCTCAATCGTCTCCTCCTTTCCAATCTTCTTCGGCAGAGCTATGCTCAGAGGGAAGGGCTTTTCGGGCACGCTCTCGACCTTCATCAGCTCCCTGTGGGCGGAGATCAGCTGGAGGACGATGCTGAGCTGGGACTACATAAAGTCCTCTATTGTAGTTTCGCTGATAACCTTCGGTTTCCTCCTGCTCCATCTGGTCCTGCTTATACCTCCCCTCTTCTTATTCGGTCCGATCCTCACCTTTCTCACGGTCCACTTCCTTTACACCTTCGGGACCGTCGCCTGCCTCAGACTCCTGCGCTCCTGAATATCTCCACCGGATCGAGCTTGGAGGCCTTCCTCGCAGGATGTATGGAGGCCATGAGGGTGAATAAAAGGGCAAATAGCGCCCCTCCCACGTAGTAGAGGGGGGATCTGTCGAGGATAAAGCCCTTGGCCCTGAGGAGGCCCTCAAGGTCCATCTCTATGCTCGAGAGATACTCCTGAAGGCCGTAGGCGAGAATGCTTCCGAGGAGAATTCCCACTGCACCTATTATCAGGCCCTGTATTAGGAAGACCATCGTTATGTCCCCGCTCGTGTAGCCCATCGCCTTGAGTATGGCTATGTCCCTCTTCTTCTCGAGAACCGTCATCATCAGGATGTTGAAGATACCGAAGGCGGAGACCAGCAGTATCGCCCCCACCACCAGGTAGGTTATCGTCTTCTGTATTTTGAAGAGTTGCAGGAAGTTGCTGTAGGCTTCCTGCCAGCTCCGGGCATCGTATCCGGTCTCTTCCTCCAAAACTCTCGCTATTCGGACCGCCTCGTCCACGTCCTCCACCTTCACCACAAGCTCGTTCACCTCGTTGGGCCTTCCCAGGAGCCTCTGGAGAGTTTTTATGTGGACGTAGGCCCTGCTCTGGTCTATAGTCGTTATTCCAGAGTTGAAGAAGTCCACCACCTCCAGGACCTCAGAAACTCCGTTGGGAGTCACGAGTAGGACCTTCGCCCCCCTCTTCTTTACACCCAGATCCCTCGCCACCAGCTTTCCGAGGATTATCCCGTTCCTCTTGGTTCTCAGGCTCTTGAGCCTCTTTTCTTCTAAGAACCTCTCTATGCTCGAGGCCTTCCCCTCCAGATCCGGATCTATCCCGAAGAGGTTCACCGGCTTTTCCTTCGGCCCGTATCTGATTATCCCGTTGCTCCTCAGATGGGGAGAGATTCCGAGAATTCCCATCCTCCCTGTATATCTGGAGATTATCTCCCTGTAGTTCCCTATCCTGTCCCTCACCTCCTTTGGCTTGGCCCCGAGGATTTCCAAGATCACGTCCTTACCGAAGACATCTGAAAGTATCCTCTTCTCGTTATAGTCGAACTTAGGCTTTATGGATATGTGGGCGTCGAGATCTATCACCTGCCTTATAAAGTGCTTCTGAAAACCGAGCATGAGAGAACTCATCACCACGAAGGCACACACCCCTATCGCCACTCCAAGAGTGGAGATCAATGTCTGCCTCCTCCTCTCGGTAAGGAGTTTCAGCGAGATAAAGAGAACGTGCCTCATCGCCCCTCGGGGAAGAGACAGGGAGTCCCGGGAGGAAAGCCGAGGACCTCCGCGTAGTTCTCGAAAACTCTGCCCACCTTCACCCTCTTCCTCTCCCCGTTTACAAGCAGGATAACTTCCCCGTTCTTTACCGCCCTAAGCGGGACCACCGTGGTCTTGAGCCTGTCAACGATAATGTTTCCCTCCACCACCGAATCCACCGGGATCTTTGGGGGAAGATCCACATCCACCTCAACGCCCACCACCCTCCTCAGATCGTCGCTCTTGAGATCGAAGGAGAGGACTTCTCCCTTAAAGACCTTATCCGGAAAGGCGTCGCTCCTGATGTAAACCTCCTGTCCCCTCTTTATCAGGGGAAGAAACTCCTCATCTATGTTCAGGACGACCTTCTTCTCCAAGGTCCCCACCACCGCCACGCGGTTCTCCCTCCCTATGTGGTTCACGTAGTCCCCCTCTTCCACAAAGACCTTAAAAACTATCCCATCCAGAGGACTTCTGATCCTGTAGCTCTCAAGCTCCCTCTCGAGTGCCTTCTTCTCCTCTAAAAGGGCTTCGAGCTGGGCCCTTAGCTCTTTAATCCTGTCCCTGGAGGTTTCCTCCGCTATCCTCAGCTCTTCCTCCGCTACCTTAAAGATCCTTTCCGCCTCTTCGAGACTCTCCCTGGGGATCACTCCCTTTTCGTAAAGTTCCTTTCTCCTTTCGTATCTTCTTTTCGCCTTCTCAAAGTTTTCCTTTGCAACCTTAATCCTTCCCTCGAGAGCCTTCAGGAACTCCGATCCGGGCCTGAGCCTCTCCCTCAGGAGTTTTATCCGCTTGTCCAGGGAGGCTATTCTGTTCTCAAGGCCTCTGCTCTCTATTACGGCTATGAGCTGGCCTTTCCTTACTCTGTCTCCTTCCTCCACAAAAATCCTTTTTATATAGCCCGAGACACTCGCCCTTACGAGGACCTGCTTTTTGCTCTTCACGTATCCGGATCCGTAAACCGCCCTGATGACCTCTTTAGTCTCCACCCTGCACTCTTGGGAAAAGGCGGTTAGAAACGAAATCAGAAGAAGAAGAATTACGAGCATCAGGCCTTTATGTGCTTGAGATACTCTCTTATCCCCTCTTCGAGGGAGTATTCAGGCTCGTATCCCAGCTCCTTACTTGCTTTACTTATGTCCGCCTGTGTGAACTCCTGGTAGAAGTCGTAGGGGCAGTCGAAGTATTCGGTCTCGAGATTCGTTCCAAGCTCTCTGTTCAGGATCTCTATGATCTCGTTGAAGGATCTGGCCCTTCCCGTGGCTATGTTGAATATCCCGGAGACATCCTTTTCCAGAGCGAGGAGGTTAGCCTTCACCACATCCTCTATATAGACGAAGTCCCTCTTCTGCTCCCCCCACTTGAATATCCTCGGCCTCTGGCCGTGCATCATCTTCACCGCCAGCTGGTATATCATGCTCGCGCTCTTTCCCTTATAGCTCTCCCTCGGCCCGTAGACGTTAAAGTATCTGAAGCCCACTATCCTAAGCTCGGGGAACCTCTCCATGTAGTCCATCGCTATCCTGTCCATCATCAGCTTAGAAAAGCCGTAGATGTTCTCTGGCTCGAGGCCCTCTTCCTCCCTCATGGGAGGCTCTGTGTTCCCGTAAACACCCGCGGAGGAGGCGTATATGACTTTCGCGTTCCACTCAAGAGCGGAGTCGAGAAGGTCCCTGAAGCTGTCCGCGTTCGTCTCCATCATCAGCTTCTGGTCTTCCACGGTAGTGTCCGTTATCGCCGCCTCGTGGAAGATCACATCGAAGGCGAAGTTCCTCCTCAGATACTCCCACAGCTCCCTGTCCCTTATATCTCCCGTTATGACCTCTCCTCTGAAGCCTATTAAATTCTTGAAGTGCCCTGAAGAGAAGTTGTCGAGGACGTAAATTTTTGCATCAGGATACCTCTCCTGGAGGGCGAAGGCTATGTTGGAGCCTATGAACCCCGCCCCGCCCGTTATGAGAACACGCATAGGAATATTATAAGGCTTATAATCCTTATGGGATGGAGACGAGAGCGACCACGATACTTGCAGTCAGGAAGAACGGAGAGACGGTAATAGGAGGCGACGGCCAGGTTACTGTTGGAAGCTCCGTAATAAAGCACAGGGCGAAGAAGATAAGGAAGCTCTACAAGGATCAGGTAGTTGTTGGCTTTGCAGGTTCCGCGGCGGACAGCATGGCCCTGATGGAGAGGCTCGAGAGGAAGCTCGAGGAGTTTAGGGGAAACCTCATAAGGGCCTCCGTGGAGCTTGCCAAGGACTGGAGAATGGACAAGTATCTGAGAAGACTCGAGGCCCTGCTCCTTGCGGTAGATAAAGAACACATGCTCCTGATCTCTGGCAACGGGGACATAATAGAGCCGGACGAGCCGGTTCTGGGAATAGGTTCTGGAGGGGATTACGCGAGATCCGCAGCCCTCGCCCTATACAGGAACACAGACCTTAGCGCGGAGGAGATAGTGAGAAAGTCCCTCGAGATAGCCTCAGAGATATGCATCTACACTAACTCGGAGTTCGTGATTGAGAAGGTATAGGAACGTAAAGAAGTCCCAACACCCCACCCCATACTAAATGTAACAAAAACAAGGATACATGCTCCCTCAAGGGCATGCTCAAAAATTCCCTCATGAATCCCGCACCGCCGAAGGCGGTAATTACGAGAACTATTAAAACGACTATGTGCCACAGGATGCCGAAGCTTAAACCCTTTAAAAATCCGCTCTTTCCAGGCAGTTTCTTGTAAATTGTAGGATAGACAAAGGCGAGGGCAAGAACCACCGAGTTTAACATGTGCCCGATCGCCACAACCCAGTCCTCAAAGCCCTTGAAGATGCCCCAGAGCTTTATCAGTTCTATATACGTCTTATATGTTCCGAAGAGGCCAAGGAATCCGTCGAGCATGAGATCCACACCCATCATAACGTAGCCCGCCACGAGGCTCGCAAAGAGGTAACTCCAGAAGTTCACGCCTCTGACGATCTCACTCAAGATACTTTCTGACCTCCTGCTGGAGGGAGATTGGGAGCCCCAGCTTTCTCAATCTCTCCTCGTCCGCCCTTATGAACTCGTAGAGGTTCTCAAAGTTCCTGTAGATTATCCTCTTTCTGACCTCCCCAACCCCCTTAACCTTGGAGAGGACGTCCTCGAGAGCCTTTTTGGTTCTCAGCTTCCTGTTGTAGGAGAGGGCGAACCTGTGGGCTTCGTCCCTGATAAGTCCGAAGACCCTGTATAGCAGAGGTTCCTCTTTGAGGCTTAACTCCTTTCCGTCCTCGGAGTAAAGTATCTCCTCTTCCTTGGCTAAGGAAAAGACTTTTACGGGGAGTCTGAAGGTCTCCTTAACCTTCAGAGCTACACCAAGCTGTCCCTTCCCCCCGTCTATCAGCCAGAGGTCGGGCATGGGCTCTTTCTTTTCCTTGAGCCTCCTAGCCCTCCTCGTGAGGACCTCTCTCAGAGCCCCGTAGTCGTCTATCTGGGAGAGCGTCTTTACCTTATACCTTCTGTATCTCTTCTTGTTCATCCTACCCTCCTCCCAGACCACACAGCTCCCCACGATGTCTTCTCCGTAGAAGTGGGAGATGTCAAAACCCTCTATTATCTTTGGAAGCTCTATCCCGAG
>JALWEK010000134.1 GCA_027014185.1 Aquificaceae bacterium | reverse complement strand
CCCATAACCGAGAGGTCGTTGACCGTTCCCGCAACCGCGAGCTTACCTATGTCTCCTCCTCTGAAGAAGGGGGGAGAAACGGTGAAGGAGTCCGTGGTGAAGGCTATCTCCGAGCTTACCCTTAGAACGGAGGCATCCTCAAGCCTGTTCAGAATATCGTTCCCCAAGTGCTTTATGAAGACATCCTTTATAAGTTTCTGTGTTTCCTCTCCTCCCGAGCCGTGGGATAGAAGTATCCTCCTCATGTAGGTTATATTAAAGCCTATGAGAACAGTTGATGTCAGCTCTAAGCCCGAGACACTCAGGAGCGCGGGCGCATACGGAAGGATAAGGCTAAAACCTGAAACGGTGAAGCTGATAAGGGAGAAGAAGCTCCCAAAAGGAGACCTTGTGGAGGCTACAAAGCTTACGGGCATATTCGGAGCAAAAAGGACGGGCGAGATCTTGCCCTTCTGCCATCCCATATCCATCGATTTTGTCGAGGTCGAGGTAAAGGTAAACGCCGACAACGTGGAGGTGCGTTCCAAGGTGGTCGGGATAGCGAGAACGGGGTACGAGATGGAGGCTCTCACGGCCGTGAGCACCGCCCTTCTGAACGTTTACGATATGTGCAAAGGTTTTGACGAGAGCATGGTCATAGAGGAGATAAGGCTCACCCAAAAGAGCGGGGGGAAGTCCGACTGGAGGAGGGATCTCAAGGGTGTAAGGGTGAACGTACTCTCCCCTGACGAAGAACTGAAAAAACTGACGCTCTCGTACCTGAAGGATTTAGGGGCCGTTGAATCGAGGGACGCCGATCTGCTAGTTGTTGTAGGAGAGCCTTACGAACTCGAAGATGAGATAAGATCCCTCGAATGTGTGGTTGCCCTGTACGACTTTAGGAAGAACCCGACCCTTGTAGGAGAAGAGATCAGGATAGGTAGGGACAAGGATGGAACCCTTGTGCTCCTGATACCCAAGATAGAGGAGAAGATAAGGAACTTCTTCGAGACCTTCGGGGCTCTACTGGGGAGTCTTGTATGAAGAGGTTCGTACTCTGTATAACCGGTGCGAGCGGGAGCATATACGGGTACAGGCTCCTTGAAGAACTCTCTAAGAGGGGCAGTGTTGATGCGGTGGTTTCGAGCGCGGGAGCTACGGTCCTTAAAGAGGAGATGGATAAGACCCTGAAAGAACTGAGGGCGGAGTTCCCCGAGGTTAATTTCTATGGGGAGAGGGATCTCACCGCCCCCATAGCGAGTGGGTCGGTCCTTACGGGCTACGAAGCCGTCCTGATAGCGCCCTGCTCTATGAGCACCCTGGCTGGTGTCGCAAACGGTGTGAATATTAACTTGATCCACAGGGTCTGCGAGGTAGCCTTAAAGGAGAGGGTGAAGCTCGTGCTGCTGGTGAGAGAGATGCCCTACTCGAGGGTTCATCTGGAGAACATGCTGAGGGCCACGGAAGCGGGGGCAGTTGTAGTTCCGGCAAGCCCTGGATTCTATCACAGACCGGGGAGCATGGATGATCTGATAAACTTTGTGGTGGGCAAGGTTCTCGACCTTGTAGGTGTAGAGCACGACCTCTACACGAGATGGAAAGGAGGAGGGAGATGAGATTCCTGCTGATACTTTTCCTTCTCTTCGGACTTTCCTTCCCCGCCGAGGAGGCGGGAGAGGTGGTCAAGAAACAGGGCAGGGTGAAGCTGTACAGGGAGGGGTCCCTTTCGGGGAAGCTTCTGATCGAACTTCCCGAGCCCCTTTACGTGAAGGACATACTCAAGACGGACTACGGCTCGATGGCCTTTGTCAGGCTCTCAGGGGTTAACAAGCTGGTCCTGATGGAGAACAGCATCCTATACATAGAGGGGATAGACAGGGTAAACTTCGAGGAGGGCAGGGTGATCTTCCAGATAAGGAAGAGGGGAGAGAGCCGGGGGCTGAAGGTCAGGGTTCGCTCGGTGATAATAGGGGTTAAGGGAACAAGGTTTCTCGTCTCTGCAGAGGGGGACAGGATAGGCATATACCTCAAGGAGGGCCATCTTTCCGTGAGAAAGATGGTGGGAGAGTTCATAAGGTACAGGAAGAGGGAGGAGGAGGCCTTCGAGGAGTTCAGGAGGGAGGTGGAGGAAGGCATAAGAAGGGAGAGGGAGGAGTACGAGGAGTTCAAGAGGGAGACGGAGAGGGAGTTCAGGGAGTTCGTAAAGGAGTTCGAGCTCGGACCTGGTAAGGCGGTTATGATAGTGGGGAGCGAGGTCAGGGATATAGATATACCGCCGGAGGTGGAGGAGGAGTTTAAGCTCCTCGATATGTTTTAATATTTCCTTCCATGGATCGTTCCCTGCTTGTAATCGGTGTGGGTTTCATGGGAGGATCCTTCGCGCTCGCCATCAGGAGGGGAGGCTTTGAAGGACCCATATACGGGATAGATATAAACCCCGCAAGTATAGAGAAAGCGGAGGAGCTCGGCGTTATAGACGAGGGTTCCACCAGGCTGGAGGATATAGGCAGGCTCTCCCCGGATGTAGTTGTTCTCGCCTCACCCGTGAGAACATTCGTAGGGATAGCTAAGGAAATAAGACCTCATCTTAAGGAGAACGCACTGATAACGGATCTCGGGAGCGTGAAGGGAAATCTCGTATTCAGACTCGAAGAGATACTTGGTCCGAGATTTGTAGGGAGCCACCCCATAGCCGGAACGGAGAAATCCGGGGTTGAGAACAGCTTCGGAGAGCTCTTCGAAGGGAAGAAGATCGTGATAACACCCACCGACAGAACCGACAGGGATGCTCTCGAAGATGTGGTGAGGCTCTGGAATCTCACGGGAGGGAAGGTGGAGTTCATGGATCCTCTGCTCCACGACTGGGTTTTCGGCGCGGTGTCCCATCTTCCCCACGCCGTCGCTTTCGCCCTGATAGACGCCCTCATAGAGATGTCGGACGGCGTGGATCTCTTCAAGTACCCAGGGGCCGGATTTAAGGACTTTACGCGGATAGCGGCGAGCGATCCGGTGATGTGGAGGGACATATTCCTCGAAAACAGGGAAAACGTTCTGAAGGCTATAGACATATACCAGAGCTCCCTGAACAAACTAAGGGATCTTATAGAAAGTGGGAACGAGGACGAGCTCACCGAGTACCTCAAAGAAGCGAGGTCGAGGAGGATAAGCCTGGAATGAAGATCGAAGGGAGGTTAAAGAGGGTTAGAGGCGAGCTCAGGGTCCCCTCTGACAAATCCATATCCCACAGGGCTGTTATACTTGGAGCGGTTGCAAGGGGAAAGACAAGGGTAAAGAGCTGGCTCAGATCGGAGGACACCCTGGCCACCCTGAACCTGTTCAAGGCGCTGGGGACAGACATAAAAGAGGAGGGCGAGGAGCTTACCATAGAGGGCAGGAACTTCCTCTTCGAGGAGCCTTCCGATGTTCTGGATGCAAAGAACTCAGGGACCACGGCGAGGATATGTATGGGCGTTCTCGCCACACAGCCCTTCTTTAGCGTGATCACGGGGGACGAGAGCCTCAGGCAGAGGCCCATGCTGAGGGTTGTCGAGCCCTTGAGGGAGATGGGGGCAAGGCTGGACGGCAGAGAGATGGGAAACAAGCTCCCGGTCTCGGTCAGAGGCGGCGATCTCAAGGGGATCTCCTACTTCAACAAGAGGTCCTCCGCTCAGGTCAAGAGCTCCCTCCTCATAGCAGGCCTCAGGGCTGAGGGCACTACCGAGATACTGGAGCCAGTCCTTTCTAGGGATCACACGGAGAGGATGCTCACCTTCTTCGGAGCGAGCCTCGTGGCGGTACCGGAAGAGGGAGGGCATCTGATAAAGCTCAGGGGAGGCCAGGAGCTGGAAGGTAGGGAAGTCTTCTGCCCGGCGGATCCGTCTTCGGCGGCCTTCTTCTGTGCCCTGACAGTTTTGGCTCCTGCGGGAGAGCTCCTCCTGAAGGAGGTTCTGGTGAACCCAACCAGGGACGGGTTTTACAGGAAGCTGAGGGAGATGGGAGCGGATCTCGAGTACGAGAACGAGAGGGAGGTGTCCGGAGAGCCCGTGGCCGATATAAGGGTGAGGTCGGGCAGAAAGCTCAGGGGTGTGAAGGTCTATCCAGAGGAAGTCCCCACCATGATAGACGAGATCCCTATACTTGCGGTCGTCATGGCCCTCTCTGAAGGCGTGTCTGAAGTGAGGGGAGCGAAGGAACTCAGGGTAAAGGAGAGTGACAGGATAAGAGCCATCGTAAAGAACCTGAGAGCTATGGGTGCAAAGGTGGAGGAGCTGGAGGACGGCTTCGTCATAGAGGGTGTGGAGAAGCTAAAGGGGACCAAGGTGGAGACCTTCGGAGATCACAGGATAGCTATGGCCTTCACAGTTGCTGGGCTTTTGGCGG
This sequence comes from Aquificaceae bacterium, assembly GCA_027014185.1. Classification (GTDB taxonomy): domain Bacteria; phylum Aquificota; class Aquificia; order Aquificales; family Aquificaceae; genus Hydrogenivirga. The sequence continues at coordinate 5,869 of JALWEK010000134.1, read as the reverse complement.
AGGGGGAGACGCTTATAGACAACCCAGAGTGTGTGAGGATATCCTACCCACGTTTCTTTGAAGACCTTAGCTCAGTCGTTGAGTATCTTTGAGAGGCGCTTTATAGCCTCTACCTTCTCCCTGTTCCCCACCTTCGCCCTCTCTATCGCCTTCTTGAGGGTTTCGATCGTGACGTCGTATATGTCCTTCCTGACAGGGTAGGGATGGCCGTCCTTTCCGCCGTGGGCGAAGCTGTACCTTGCGGGATCTTCGAAGGAGGGTTTGGCCCCGTAGAGAAGTTCGCTCACGAGGGCTAAGGCCCTTAGCATCTTCGGACCCACACCCCTTACCCTAAGGACATCTTCGAAGTCCTCTATACCTTCGAGCTTCGAGACCGTTTTCTTCAGGCTATCCACGTTGAAGTCCTTTGGGGTTATGTAATGCCTTCTGGGTAGATCGAGTCTTCTTATGGTGTCGAGCTCCTTCAGAAGCGTGCCCTTATCCTTTAGAAGTTCGGCTATGGCTCTTCTGGTTCCCTTAGATCCCTTAGAGGTCAGGTCGAGGAGTATTTTCTCGTGCACCTTCTGGGCGGATATACCCGAGTGGGGCTCTTCTACAAAGCTCTTCAGATCCTCCCCAAGCCAGTGGTACCTCCTAGCGAGTCTTTCCTCCGTGTTCATCCCCTGCTGCACAACGGCCCAGTCCCCCTCCGGGGTGAAGATGATAGTGTGATGGTAGAGCTGGTAGCCGTCCTGGAGTAGGGCGTTGTCCACCTTGGCCGTCAATCTGCTTATCTCCTTGAGGATCTGAACCTCCACACCGAACCTGTCCCCTATGATCTCGAGCTCGGTGGGGGTGTTGAGGGCGGCCTTACCCTTACCGCCCGCCATGTAAAGGCCCAAATCTCCTTCCAAATCTTTGAGGGCCTCCTTGATCGCTCCGCAGACGGTCGTGGTTAAACCGCTCGAGTGCCAGTCGAATCCAAGAACGCATCCCAAGGACTGGAACCAGTAAGGGTCCGACAGTCTCTCTAGGAGCGTCCTCCTCCCGTGCTCCATGACTACCAGCTCAACGATGCTTCTGGAGAGCTCGACCATCCTCCTGAAGAGCCAAGGGGGAGCCTTACCGTAGTGGAGGGGAAGGTTCGCTATACCCTTTCTCATCTCTTTGAATACAGCTCCAGCACCCTCTCCATTATGTTATACGCGCTCTCCATCTTAGAGTTGAACTCGAACTCATGAACTGCCTCCTCCGTAACTATGTAGCCCCTGTGATGGCCCGCTCCCATCACATCCACCGGGTTCGCCACTATCATGTCCAAGTTCTTTCTCCTCAGCTTTTCGCGGGCGTTCTCCACAAGCTGCTCGCTCTCGAGGGCAAAGCCAACGAGCATCTGGCTCTTCTTCCTCTTCCCGAGCTCCTCAAGTACGTCGGGGGTCTTCTCGAGTTCTAAGGTCAGATGTTCGCGCTTCTTTATCTTGCTCTCGTAGGTACCTTCCGGTCTGTAGTCGGCAACGGCGGCGTTCATTATCACGATGTCAGAATCCTCAAACTCTTTCAGAGTCTCCCTAAGCATATCCTCGCTCGTTCTCACCCTCTTTATGTGCACCTCAGGAGGTTCATCCGCCGTTGTGAACCCTGCGATCACCCTGACCTCCGCACCCAGCCATCTTGCCACCCTGGCGAGGGAGAAGCCCATCTCACCGCTCGACTCGTTCGAGATAAACCTCACAGGATCTATGTACTCCCTCGTTGCGCCGCATGTTATCAGGACCTTCTTGCCCTCGAGGGGTTTGGGATGGAGGGCCCAGAGAACCCAGTCGATTAACCTCTTCTCGCTCGCCAGCTTTCCCTCTCCCTCCTCCTCGCAGGCGAGGATTCCCCATTCTGGTTCTACTATCAGAACACCTCTGCTTCTAAGCTTCTCTATGTTTTCCTGAACCGCAGGGTTCTTGTACATAACCGTGTTCGCAGCCGGAGCCAGGAGCAGGGGCCCTTTATAGGCCAGAACCGTTGTGGTCAGCAGGTTGTCCCCTATCCCCAGGGCGATCTTGGATAGAGTGTTCACCGTGCAGGGGGCTATGAGAAACACGTTCGCCCAGCGGGCGAGGTTTATGTGGGCTAAGGGATCTTTATCCCAGTCTGTAAAGACCTTGTTTCCCGAGAGGGTTTCGAAGGTGAGCTTCCCCACGAACTGGGTGGAGAAGGGTGTCATCACGACCCTGACCTGTGCTCCTATCTTTCTGAGCTCCCTAATTACAGAGGCCACCTTGTAGGCCGCTATGCCTCCGCTTACGCCTAGAAGAACCTTCTTACCTTCTATATACCTCAGCTCCTTACCTCCGGCTTCCTTCTCCTTATTACCTCCTCAAAGGCCCATCTCTCGATGATCTCCTCTATCTCTTCATCGCTGAGGCTAGGCCTGTCGTACATACCTTTCTCCTGCCTCTGCCGCTCGGCTTCGTACAGGATAACAGCGGTTGCCACGGACACGTTCAGGCTCCTAACCATACCCATCATAGGTATTATGATCTTCGCATCCGCCAGATCGGCTACTTCTCTAGATACGCCGTCAAGCTCGTTGCCGACCACTACAACTGTCGGTCTTGTATAGTCCACACTTCTGAAGTCCACGCTGTCCTCCCCTATCCAGGTAGCCACGATCTGGAAGCCTTCCCTTCTCATCATCTCAATACGCTCAACGGGACTCTCCACCCTCTCTAGGAAGATCCATCTGTGGGCTCCAAGGGTTATTCCTTCATTTATGCTCACATCACCTCTGCCCTCGTAGTAGTAATAGACCCTGTGAACGCCCACAGCGTCGCAGGTCCTGAGTATCGCGGAGAAGTTGTGCTCGTTCTTTACGTTCTCTGCAAAAACTACTAGATCCTTCTGCCTCCTTCTCAGAACCTCTCTGAACCTCTCCAACCTCCTTTCCAAGACGAGATACCTTCTATCCATGACCTGATATAGAATTTAAACCATGGACATGAGAAATATACTCCACAAGCTCTCGGAAAAGGAAAACCTCAGCGCAGAAGAGGTTTACAGCGCCCTCGTGGAGATAGTGGACGGAAGCGCTACCGACGCCCAGATCGGCGCCTTCATAATGGGAACCAAGATGAAGGGTGAAACGGTGGAGGAGATAGAGGGTGCGGGAAGGTTCTTCAGAGAGAGGGCCACTAAGGTTGAGGTCTCCAACCCGGAAGACCTCGTGGATACCTGCGGAACTGGGGGAGACAAGTCCGGAACCTTCAACGTCTCTACGGTAACCGCCTTCGTACTGGCGGGGGCCGGGGTCAGGGTTGCAAAACACGGAAACAGATCGGTCTCCTCCAGGTGCGGGAGCGCGGACTTTCTGGAGCAGGCAGGGGCGAAGATAGACCTTCCTGCGGACAAGGTGGCGAGGATGATAGAGGAGATAGGGATAGGCTTCATGTTCGCCCCCCTATTCCATCCAGCGATGAAGAGGGTGATAGGTCCGAGGAGGGAGGTCGGCGTCAGATCTATATTCAACCTCATAGGCCCCCTCTCGAACCCGGCGGGGGCCAAAAGGCAGATCCTGGGGGTCTTCTCGGAGGATCTGGTGGATAAGCTCGCCCACGTTCTGAAGAGGCTAGGGATAATAAAGGCCTTCGTGGTCCACGGCAAGGACGGTATAGACGAGGTTTCCGTATCGGACGCTACGGTTGTTGGAGAGGTCTCTCGGGGAGAGGTGAAGCTCTACGAGTTCGTCCCAGAGGAGCTGGGCATAGAGAGGAAGGAGCTCGCCCAGGTTTGCATATCCTCTCCGGAGGAGAGCTTCAGGCTCGGTTTCTCCGTTCTAGAGGGAGAGGAGGGACCCCACAGGGACATAGTCCTCCTGAACGCTACCTTCGGCATACTGGCGAGCGGCAGGACGGAGGACAGAAGGGAAGCCCTCGAGATTGCTAAGGAGTCGATAGACAGCGGGAAGGCTAAGAGAAAGCTCGAGGAGTTCGTTGAGCTATCGAATAGGTTGTGAAGCTCAGTGTCAAACTCCACGAGAAACCTTAAAATTTACCCATGCTCCGGATAGGGAAGGTAAGCTACCTGAACGCCCTACCCCTATTCTACAGTCTAAAGGGCTTCGAAGTAATCGAGGGGCATCCCTCGGAACTTGTAAAGCTGCTGAGGGAAGGAAGGATAGACGCAGGTATAGTCTCCTCGGCCGAGTACTTCTTCAATCCGGAGAACTACTGGGTCCTCCCAAATGTATCGGTCTCCTCGAGGGGAAGGGTCTGCTCGGTACTGCTTCTCTCGAACAAACCCATAGAAAAAGTGCGCAGGGTAAGGATAACTCCGAACTCCCTTACCTCAAGGTTCTTGTTGATGTACATACTCAAGGAGAACTACCGGCTCCAGGTTGAGGAGGTGAGTGAGGGAGAGGATGCCTTCCTGGCCATAGGAGATGAGGCTATAGAGCTGAGGAGCTCCTTCACGTACGCCTACGATCTCGGCGAGGAGTGGTTCAGATTGACGGGCCTTCCCTTCGTCTTCGCCCTGTTCTTGGTCCGCAGGGACGCCCCGGCCGGGCCTGTGCTGGATCTTAAGGAGGGTCTTGATACCTCCGTCAGGAGGTTCTTCGAGGATCTCGGATCTGGAAGACTGGAGCTGCCGGGGGACGGAGAGTTTTTGAGAAGGTACTTCTCCGAGTGCATAGATTACTCTCTAGGGTGGGAGCATTTAAGATCCTTGGGAAAGTTCTTTGCCTTTATGGAAAAGGAGACGGGCAAGCCCGCCCCTGAGACTATCTCTCTCTTTCGCCCCTGATGAACTCCTCGACCATCTTCTTCGCCTGCCAGTCGGGGTACTGGATCGGGGGATGCTTCATCGTGTAGGCGCTTATCGAGTAGAGTGGTCCTCCTATTCCCCTGTCCCTCGCGAGCTTGGCGCACCTGACCGCGTCTATCATCGAACCTGCGCTGTTGGGGGAGTCCTCAACGTCGAGTTTGAGCTCCACGTACATGGGAACGTCCCCGAAGAGCCTTCCCTCTAGCCTTATGTAGGCTATCTTCCTGTCCTTGAGCCAGGGGACCCAGTCGGATGGGCCTATGTGGACGTTCTCCCAGCTCATCCCGTTCGGTATCAGTGAGGTCACCGCCTCAGTCTTGGAGACCTTCTTGGTCTTGAGCCTCTCCCTTGCGAGCATGTTCAGGAAGTCGGTGTTCCCTCCGAAGTTGAGCTGGTAGGTCCTGTCGAGCTTAACGCCCCTATCGACGAACAGCTGGGCCAGCGTCCTGTGGACTATCGTGGCACCCACCTGGGACTTTATGTCGTCCCCCACAACGGGGATGCCCCTCTCCTCGAACTTCTTGGCCCACTCGGGATCGGAGACTATGAAGGTGGGCATCGCGTTTATGAAGGATACTCCGGCCTCCAGGCATGCTTGAGCGTAGAACCTGGCCGCCTGTTCAGATCCCACGGGGACATAGTTTATCAGGACGTCCGCCTGAGTCTCCTTTAGAACCCTCACCACGTCCTCGAGCTCATCCTCCTCCTCGTCCGCAAGGACGAAGGTCCTGTCCTCCGGATACTCCTTCATGTGGGGGGCGAACCCATCTAAAACCTTCCCCATCCTTACCTTAACGCCCATGTAGGGGACTTCGGGCTCAAACACCGCGGTGCAGTTAGGAGGTGCGAAAATGGCCTCGGAGACATCCTTACCTACCTTTCTGGCGTCTATGTCCCAGGCGGCGACTATCTCAAGATCCCAGGGCTTGTAGCCGCCTATATCTTCGTGCATGAGGCCGCTCGTTCCGACGCCCCCCTTCTTTTTGTAGTAGTAAATCCCCTGGACAAGGGAGCTGGCACAGTTTCCTACCCCCACTATAGCAACTCTGACCTTTCCAGCCATTCTCTCCACCTCCTA
>JALWEK010000133.1 GCA_027014185.1 Aquificaceae bacterium | reverse complement strand
AAAACATCGTTTTAAAGGATTGACCTATCTCATACTTTTTGCCTTGACAATATAAGGAAATCCTTATAAATTGTAGGCATCATCTCATAGAGAGCGGAGGTTTAATAATGGATCAGGAGAAGAAGCTTATCACACCAGGCCCTTCGGGTTACATACCGACACCCGGAGCCTTTGTGGGTGTCGAACTGCCCCCGCCTGGGAAGGCTCTCCTCTACGGAGAGATAGTGGATGAAGAGACCGCCATGAGAGAGGCCGCCAAGGCCATGCTCACCAGGAAGAACCCAACCATATTCCCGGGACCGCTCGTTCTGTGGGGATGGAACGCGGGTGCTATGGAGAAGGCGAAGGCTGTCCTTGAGCTCGCCATGGAGATCCCCAACTGCAGGATAATCCCCATGCCTGACTACAGACCCAAGTACCCCAAGATAGATCCGGAGGCTGAGATAAATCCGAACCACCCTAACCTTACCATCCTTCACAACAAGATAGAGGCCTGCATATTCGTTGGAGTTCACTGCCACTACGCGAACCTGTCCTTAAGGATGATAAGGGCGGGGACGAACTGCTTCACGATAGCCCTCTGTGCCGAGATGGGACACGAGGACGCAATGGTATCGCTGAGGGACGTTCACGCCGAAGAGATCAGAAGGTTCAAAGATGTTCTCGTTCAGGTCAGGAATGAGCTCGGCATAGAGTGGGAACCCAAGCTACCTCCGGAGAACCCCTCTCTTCCGAAAGAGGACTGGACGAAGATCTCGCCCCTCGACTTTGGAGAGTACGCGGCCCTGCTTATGCCCAGAAGGGGCGAAGTTGTAGAGGAAACGGAGTAAAAGTTTTAGGAGGTGTATCATGCCTGAACAGAAGGTGGTGGAGCCCGAACATCTGCTCTTGGAGGCTCCGAGGGAGAAGAAGTTTATAACGGGATCACAGGCCTTCGCCGAGGCCGTTAAGAGGGCAAACGTGGACATAGCGATAGCCTACCCGATAACCCCCCAGTCCGAGACCATGCACCTTGTGGGAGACCTATACGCTCAGGGATACGTGAAAGACTACTACAGGGCTGAGGAAGAGTACGGTGCGATGTCCGCGATAGCAGGAGCGGTGAGAGGAGGAGCGAGGGCCTTCAGCGCAACCTCAGGCCCAGGACTCCTGAGAGGTCTCGAAGCGATAGTCTCCTGGCCAGGACACAGGATACCGGTCGTCCTAGGCGTCATGACTAGGGTCGTGAACGCACCACTCTCCATACAGCCCGACAACGTCGAGATAGCGTACCTGCTCCACTCTGGACTTGTAGTTCTTCACGCCGAGAACCAGCAGGACGTCTTCGACTTCACGCTGGCAGGTTTCCCAATATCCGAGAAGGTGGATGTCTATCTTCCGGTAGTGGTCGCCACGGAAGGCTTCTTCGTTACCCACGCTAAGGGGTACGTTGAGCTACCTCCCGAGGACATGAAGCTCCCGCCAAGGGATCCTTACAAGGCCCCGGTTCCTCCTACGGACTGTGAGATACCTCCCGCGAGGATCCAGAGGGACGCTCCGGTTCAGAAGTCGAACTTCATGAGCTACCTGATCCACGCGGTGTGGCAGCAGGAGGTCTGGTCCGCCAACAGGAGAGCGATGAAGTGGATCTACCACTACCTGGGTGGTCCAATAGAGGTCGTGAACCCGGACGCCGAGGTGTTCATAGTGGCATCCGGCTGTGCTGCCGCCCAGGGAAGGGAAGCTCAGAGGTACGCCGAGCTCGAAGGTCTCCCTGTCGGTCTTATCAAGATAAAGTCCATAAGACCCTTCCCGGCGAAAGAGGTAAGGGAAGCCCTCAAGAAAGCCAAGGCGGTTATAGTGCCGGAGCACAACATAGTTGGGTGGCTCGCCAAGGAGGTCAAGGCGGTCATACCCAACAGTGGTATAGTTGTGGATGGGCCGAGGGTCTATGGCGGAATGACCCTCCCCGTTGAGCTTATAATGGACGAGATCTACAAGGCTCTCGGCATTAAGAAGGAGAAAACTCTTGCATAAATCCCATAAAGGAGGTGTGTCATGGGACTTGAGTACGTAAAGATATCACCGGGATTTGAAAAATACATGCCCAGGGACTACGTCGATCTGGTCCAGTTCGGCCAGTTCGGTAAAGAGATCGACGTGATGCAGCTCGGCCAGTTCAAGGAGCTGGTCGAAGAGCACCCCATGTGTGCCGGATGCTACATGGCCTACTTCATAAGGGTCTTCTACGCTGCCCTTCCCAAACCCGAGGACACTATAGTACTTGGAACCGCAGGGTGCGCAAGGCTAGCCCTCTCACAGGCGGCCGTGCCCTTCATCTACGGAAACTACGGGGACACGAACGCTGTTGCCTCCGGTCTCAAGAGGGCCCTCTCGATCAGGTTCCCCGACAAGGATAAGGACGTCGTGGTCATAGCCGGTGACGGGGGTCTCATGGACATAGGCTTCGGCATGACGATGCACTCCTGGTTCAGAAGGGAGAAGTTCACCACCATAATGGTCGATAACGAGGTTTACGGGAACACGGGAGGACAGGAGAGCGGAATGTCCCCCAAGGGGATACAGCTTAAGATGGCTCCTAAGGGTAAGCAGTTCGACAAGATAAACGCTGTCGAGCTCGCCCAGGTTGCCGGATGCGTTTACGTGGCCAGGATATCTCCTACCAATCCCAAGAGGATAGCCAAGGTAATAAGGAGAGCTATACTCGCCGCTAGGAAGTTTGGACCTACCTTCATACACGCTTACACCTCCTGCAACATCGAGTACTCCATACCCACGAGGGAAGTTCTCGCCGACGCGAGAGCTAGGGAGAAGAAGGACTTCAAGTTCTACGAGTGGATGACCGACGAGGTCAAGGAGTACCTCGAGGAGATAGAGAGGAAGGAGAAGGAGAAGGCCAAGCAGGAGGTGAAGTCATGAAGAGATACAACATAAGGATAGCTGGTGTCGGTGGGCAGGGGGTCGTCACCTCCGCCCACATACTCGGTAACGCCATGTCCGCGGCGGGTAAATACGCCTCCCTCGTTCCCTTCTTCGGTTCAGAGAAGAGAATGGCTCCCGTCGAGGCCTACGTGAGGGCTTCCGACCAGCCCATATACGAGGTTGGTGAGGTCGTTTACCCGAACGTGATAATGATCTATCACCCCCAGGTCATAACCCATGGCAAATCCTACACGATGCCCTTCTACACGGGCCTCAAGCCTAACGGTATGATACTGATAAATTCGGACGCC
>JALWEK010000132.1 GCA_027014185.1 Aquificaceae bacterium | reverse complement strand
CGCCACCGACATAGCCCTATGGAAGGAGAAGATAAAGCTCGAAGAAGTTGAGGCGGTGATTTCATTCCTCGATGAGGAGAGAACTCTGAGCATAGCGAGGGTCCTCAGGAAAGCCTTCGGCTTTGAAGGGATCTTCGTGTTCGTGGCAAAGGAGAGGCCACAGGTAAAGGAGTTCAGGGAGCTGAAGATAGAGGTTGTCTCCGTTCCGGACGTCCTGGGAGCGATACTCAGGAACCTTCTCAAGGGTAGGGGAGTGGTGAACTATCCTGTCGGTATAGGCTTGAGGAAGGGAGAGATCGTGGAGGTTCTCATCACCGAGGGATCCCCGGCAGCGTACCTGAGACTCAGAGATCTCAGGCAGAGGAACGTCAGGATAGCGATGATATACAGAGAGGGAAAGATAATCCTGCCTATGACCGACATAAGGGTTCAGCCGGGAGACAGGCTGCTGGTGGTCGGTGAACCCTCCCAGGTGGAGCTCTTCGTTGGTTCGGTAACTCAGGGGGAGCCGAACTTTCCCCTCAGATGGGGCACCAAGGGTATAGTGTGCGGAGCTCAGGATCTTGAGGAGTTTCGGTATTTAAAGGAAAAGGTCAGAGTCCGCGAGTGGGAAGAAAACTGTGAGAGGCCCTGGAAGGTTGAAGACGCCGGACTGCTGGTCTTCGGAAGTGGAGGTTACGTGGACGACGTGTTCGAGCATTCCACCGTACCCTCCCTGTTTCCCAGGGGCAGTTTCCCCTACAATAACATACTCATATCGGCGAACACCGAGGCTCTGGGTTTTCTGCTACCCTCCGCGATAGACTTCGGGAGGCTGTTCGGAAGCAGGATCTTCGTACTTCTGGTTACAAGCATAGAGAAGATGATGACCAGGGAGGAGAAGGAGCTCCTGGAGAACCTGAAGGGTTTCATGGACAGGATACAGAGAAGCACATCCGTTGAGGTGAAGCTTATAAGGAAGGAGGGAAACCCTGTGAGGGAGACCTTAAAGCTCCTTAAGGGAAACTTCAACCTCCTCGCCCTCGGATACACCCCCGGGAGAAGGTCCAGGTTCTGGAAACCCTACACACCTCACATACTTGCCAAGAAAAGCCCAATAACAACACTTCTGATACCGGAGGTCTCCTTTGAGCGCTGAGATCCTGATGCTGATCGTGTTCCTCAGCGCCTTCCTTGCCCCCGTATTCTCCCGCACACTTAGAATGCCTGTCCCGGTGGGAGAACTCGCCCTCGGTCTGGTCCTTGGCTACGCTCTCGGTTTCCAGGAGCTACCCCAGGTTATCGTTTTCCTCTCCGAGTTCGGCTTTCTGCTTCTGATGTTCCTCGCAGGGCTTGAGATAGACTTCAACCTCCTCGAGAGGATAGAGACACGGCTGCTCCTGGTTTACCTGGCCTACAGCCTTCTCCTGTTCTCGATCACCATCGCAGGGGCTGTGCTTGTGAGCATACCCATACCTGTGGCCCTAATACTTTCCCTCGTATCCGTTGGGCTCATGGTGGCCACCCTCAGGGACATGGGCGTGGGAGGTTCGGGCTTCGGAAAGAAGGTCCTGATCCTCGGCGTGATAGGAGAGATAATCAGCCTATTCGTTCTCACGCTTATAGAGAAGGTGGGAAGCTTCCACGGGTGGCCGGAGTTTCTGAAGGAGATGGGGTTGATAGCCCTATTCTTTACGGGTTTCTTCCTATTCTTCTATGGAGTCAGGCTTCTGATCTGGTGGTTTCCAGAGCTTGTGAAGAAGCTAACCTACGAGGAGGATCCGAGCGCGATAGGGATAAGGCTCAGCCTCTTCCTAATGTTCACAGCCTCCGTCCTCGCCCATCTGGTTGGAATGGAGAGCGTTCTTGGTGCTTTCCTTGCGGGAATGATCTTCTCCTTCTTCATAAGGAAGAAGCACGACCTCGAGGAGAAGCTCTCCTCCATAGGATACGGGTTCCTCATCCCCGTATTCTTCATAAAAACGGGAATGGTCATGGAACTCCCTCCCCTCAGCCCGGAGGTAGTGAGGGATGTACTCCTTCTGCTCCTCTTCATGCTTTTGGTCAGACTAGCTCCCTCCATAATTCTTCTATTTGGGGGATTTAGCCTTAAGGAGTCTCTACTCTCTTCCATACTTCTGGCCTATCCCTTCACACTTATGATAGCGGGGACGGAGATAGCGATGTCCTCAGGGCTGATAGACGGAACTACGGGGGCGAAGCTCCTCATAAGTGCGGTCCTCTCCTCCCTGCTCTTTCCCTGGAGTTCCAAGCTACTGGTGAGAGTTCTGAGATAATATTCCCATGCTTATCGTAGGAGTCGACACGGGAGGGACCTTCACGGACTTCGTTTACGTGAAGGACGGAAGGTGGGAGGTTCTAAAGGTCCCCTCCACTCCCAGCAACCCCGCGGAGGCTGTAGTGCAGGGCCTCTCTATGATAGGGGGGGAGGGGAGGAAAATAGTCCACGGCTCCACTGTAGCTACGAACGCCCTTCTGGAGAGGAAGGGAGCGAAGACGGCCCTGATAACTAACGAAGGCTTTGAGGATGTGATAGAGATAGGAAGGCAGAACAGGAAGAGGCTCTACGACCTCCACTACAGGAAGCCTGCTCCGTTAGTTCCGAGGGATCTGCGCTTCGGCGTAAAGTGCAGGGTGAACTACAGGGGGGAGATACTGGAGGATCTCTCTAAGGAGGAGGTTGAAAGGATCTGCGAAAAGCTTAAAGAACTCGGCGTCGAGTCGGTGGCGGTCTGCTTCCTCCACTCCTACGCCAATCCCGTTCACGAGAAGGAGGTGGGAAAGATTTTGAAGGAGAAGCTCCCCCACATTCACATCTCCCTCTCCCACGAGATACTCCCCGAGTTCAGGGAGTTCGAGAGGACCTCAACAACGGTGGTGAACGCCTACGTCTCACCCAAGATGGAGGGCTACCTCTCTTACCTGGAAGGAAATCTCTCCGAAGGGGATACCCTGAGGGTCATGCAGTCGAGCGGGGGGATAGTTTCGACGGAGGTGGTGAAGAGGGAGGCTGTGAGGACTGTACTGTCTGGCCCCGCGGGAGGGGTGGTCTCGGCAATGCATCTGGGGAAGCTGATAGGCCTTGATAGGCTCATAACCTTCGATATGGGAGGGACCTCCACGGACGTTTCCCTGATAGACGGAAAGCCTACCTTAACCACCGAGTCCGAGATAGGCGGCATGCCCATAAAGGTTCCCATGGTGGACATACACACCATAGGTGCGGGGGGAGGTTCGATA
>JALWEK010000131.1 GCA_027014185.1 Aquificaceae bacterium | reverse complement strand
TGTGCGAGAGCCGGGTGTTCCGAGTCCTCCATAACGTGCTGTGCGATCTCGTAAGGGTCTGATGTATTTAGATACCTTGCGGGAATTATCTGATCTGTATCTACGTTGTCCCCAAACTTCCAGACCTTACCCCTTATAACCGTTCTCATACTGAAAGTATAGCACAGGGATAATTTCAAAAACAGGGAGGTGAGCCATGAAGGGAGTGGTGATCTTTCTCATGCTGGTAAGCTTTATCTTTGCCCAGGATAAACCCAAGTTCGTTCAGACTCCTTACGAAGCTCCTTTCAAGGCTGTGGTAGAGTTCTACTTTGACGAGCCTGAGAAGATAAGACCAGCTCTCGAGTGGGTCTCCAACATCATATACGTCCTGTCAAGAGAGCCCTACGACTTCATACCCGGAGAGGACATAGACATAGTAGTGATAGTCCACGGGACGGAGATAACGACCCTGGTCAAGAAGAACAGGGAGAAGTACAGGGACATATGGGACAGGATAGAGAGCATGGAGATGTATGGGGTGAAGTTCAAGGTCTGCGCCATGGCGGCAGAGCTCATATACGGCTACAAACCCGAAGACTTTCCTCCCTTTATAGAGCTCGTTCCCTCTGCGATAACCGAGCTCCTCCACTGGCAGCACAAGGGCTACGCCCTCCTGATACCTAGGGTCTATGAAAGGAAAAAGGCGATAGAGGAGATAAGGTAAGGAGCTTATAATTAAACCATGCGCGAGTGGACGAAAGGGCTTGTTAAGAAGGTAACACTTGAAATCGTATATGAAATTGTGGACGAAAGGACAAAAGATATATACAGGAAACTCGAGAGAATAGAAGAAAGACAAGAAGAGGATTTTAAGTACTTAAATCAGAAGATAGACCAGCTGAACCAGAAAATAGACATCCAGATAGGCCAGCTACGACAGGAAGTTAAGGAGGAAATAGGCCAGCTCAGACAGGAACTTGATAGAATAAACCAGAGGCTCGATACGATAATGCAGGTTCTGATGGACATAGTGAGGAAATGATATGCGTGAATGGACGAAAGGAATCGTAAAGAAGATCACCTTAGAGGTCATATACGACATCGTAGATGAGAGGACGAGGGACATATACAGAAAACTCGAAAAGATAGAGGAGAGGCAGGAGAGTGACTTCAAGTATTTAAATCAGAAAATAGACCAGCTGAATCAGAAGGTAGATATACAAATAGGCCAGCTCAGGCAGGAGATGAAAGAAGATGTAGGCCAATTCAGGCAGGAGATGAATCAACTCAGACAAGAGGTCAAAGAAGAGATAAGCCAGCTCCGTCAAGAAGTGAAGGAAGAGGTGGGCAATCTCAAGAAAGACATCGACAGGATAAATCAGAGGATAGACGTGCTCATCCAGATGGTTGCAAATTTGCAAAAATGAGGTTGTTGAAAATCAATCTTTTGGCAATTTTGCAGAATCAAAGCCTGGATACAAAAAGACTTGACAAAATAGATCTTATATGCCTATAATCTCTATTGAAAAATTTTTGAGAGGAGGGTATGTCATGAAGAAGAGCTACTTAGCAGCGGCAGCCATACTGGGTGCAGCAGTTTTCGCAGGTCAGGCCCATGCGGTCAAGATCGACCTCGGTAAAGGTAAGTCCTTCAAGATGGGGTTCAGGGCTAAGGTGCATGCCGTCTATGCTGGAAAGAGATCGGATACCGATAAGTCTGATATCTACTTCTCAGTTCCAAATGCCAGGATATACGGAAAAGGTTCTATTTCTAAGATCTTCAAGTGGGGATGGCAGGGTGACTTCGCTGGGAAGATAAAAACAACAAAATCAGATCCAGGTAATCACGATCATCAGGTAAAATTTGGAGTCTTTAAACTTGTCGATGCCTTCGTTATACTCGACTTTGCTAAAGAGTTCAAGCTTTACGCTGGTGCTATAAAACTTCCTTGGGAGCTTCACTCCGGTATACAGTCTGGTTGGTCGTTTGTAATGCCAACTGGGCCAGCTTATGAATTAAAGAATACTGGTGCTGGAAACCCGTTTACCAACCCCGCTTCGGACAAGATACCCGGATCCGGTTCGCGTTCTCCCCAGGTTGGTGTATGGGGTAAAGTCGCCGGTGGTCTGTTTAAGTACTACCTATATGCCGCCGATGGCTTAGACAGATCTTCTTCTACCGATCCCAAAACCGGTTACGGTGTAAGGGTTGAGTTCGCTCCCGTAATGGCAGGCTACAAAGGTCATCCCGGATACGTCCTCAAGGAGACCTACCTTGGAAAGCAGAACACCCTTGCCATAGGTCTTTCCTACTTCACCCAGGATTATGGTTCCGGTGCTAAGTCTCAGAAGTCCTTTGGCGTGGACGCCCTCTGGGAGCAGAACCTCGGAGCTGTTGTGCCAAACATCAGCATAGGTTACGTAAGCCATAAGGATGTTGGTGGTTCAAGCGGAGCTGATGTTAACGGTCTGCTGCTCCAGGGACAGATTCTCTTCAATCAAAACACTATCCTTGGAAAGCCCGCTGTAGGTGTAAGATGGGCACAGTCGGATCCGGACGGGGCTAAGAAGGCGAGCGTTCTCGGAGCAACCGCTCAACTCTACGTCAAAGGGGTTGGAAACAGGATAGCCCTGTCCATAGATAGGGTCAAGGACGACAATCCAGGCATGAAGGACTACACCGACCTCACCCTCGCACTCTGGTACAACTTCTAACTCCTAGACCACGCAATCCCCAGCCCCGCCTCGTGCGGGGCTTTTTTGTTTGAATATGAACTATGAACGAAAAGCGCCCACTTCCAGAACCCAAAAACATAAGAACCCTGGAAGATATAGAAAAAGCTATAAAAGAGTTGTTTAAAGGCAAGAAGGTAAAGGTCTATATATTCGGCTCAAGGGCGAGGGGAGATCATACGCCGAGGAGCGACCTGGATCTTGGATTTCTTTCGGATAAAGATATAAGTTACGAACTGTCCGTGCTGAGGGAAATTTTAGAAGAATCCAATCTTATGTTTCCAGTAGATGTGGTTGATCTTTCAAGAGTTGGGGAAGACTTTAAAAGAGAGGTTATGAAGGAGGGCAAGCTCTGGATAAGTTTAGGAAGCAGTTAGAAGATTTTGAAAAATCTATTGATAGACTTACCGAAGCGATAAACGTTGCAGAGAATAAAAGAAGTACGGACCTTTATCCCTTTTTAAGGGACTCTGCTATACAGAGGTTCGAGTTTACCTTTGAGATATTCTGGAAGTTTGTAAAAACTGCCTTGAAAGAGATCGAAGGTGTAGAGTGCAATTCTCCTAAGTCTTGTATGAGAGAGCTTTTCAAAAACCATTATATAGGAGAGGATGAACTCGGGAAACTGCTGAGTATGGTAGATGACAGGAATATGACAGTTCATACCTACAACGAGGATCTGGCAGAAGACCTATTTTCAAGATTAGAGCTTTACTCAAAGTTAATGAGAAAAGTCGTAAGTAAACTCAAGGAGGCTCGTGTTTAATCTTGATACCCAGCTCCTCTGCAACGGGCGAAAAATCTCTGCTCTGAATACCTATCAGAGTGTAAAGGACAAGATCGTCGAAGCTTACAGGTTTTTCAGGTTTACCCTCCAAGACGAGAGTCCCTCCACTCTCTATCAAGGCGGACAAGCCTTCAGCAAGCGATCGTTCGAACCCATGGGAATTCTTTCCAAAAGAGGTTTTAATCTTCTCGATCAGTTCGTTCTTTATTCCCTCAGCGCTCTTTCCTCTTTTCTTTGCTTCCCTGTCGATCAGCCTTCTCAAAAGGCCGGCATCTTTTATCTGTAGGGTTATCTCCTTCAAATAAACGCTTGCGAGCCTGTTGGCAACCTGGGCTAGCTTTTCTCTGTCATCGTCCTCTAAGCTCTTGATGTCCTCAAGGAGCTTCCTGTCCACTCCAGACATCCTCAGGCTCATATCTAATGAGAGAGCGCCAGGTAGTTCAAGTGAAACCCTCCTTACAAAAAGATCTCCTGTGTCCTCGTATAAGCTTGCCGAGATGTATAGATTTAAGCTTGCCTTATCGTAACCTAGCTCTCTGAGCTCACTCTCAAGTCTCTTGAACTCTTCATCCTCTCCCTTTATCCCCAGAGCCCAGAACTCCAGATCCGTATCAGTCAGCTTGGAAACTACAAACCTGTCTACTCTTGTTTTTCCTTCCTTACCCCTTATTAAGAGATCCTCGACCTCGATCCTGCCGCTGAGAAGTGAGTATTGCACTTTACCGTATGAAAAGTCCCTTATGCCTAGGTCCGATAGAAGCGTTTTTAGGTTCTCTTCAGCCTTCTTGTTTGCATAGGTTTGAACGGCAACCAGCCCCAGCAGAAGTAGGGAAACGATCCCGATTAATACAGCTGCGGCCTTTTTCATAGCACTTTTGGGCTACTTGTATTATATACTTATGGGCATGAAAGAGTTCTGGGTGTGGGTAGAACCTTACGACAAGAAGCTGGTAACTACCGCCCTGGAGTCGGGCGCGAGCGCGATCATCATCCCCGACGAGGAGAAGGCCAAAGAAGCGAAGAAGCTGGCAAGAACCACGGTAATATCCCCCGATGGAGATCTCAAGCTGGGAGAGGAAGTGATCTACATCAAGATAGAAGGCAAGGAGGACGAGGAGAAGGCCGCCAAGTATCCTCCGAACGTGAAGGTGATCGTGGAGACCACAGACTGGACAGTGATACCTTTGGAGAACCTAATAGCCCAGAGGGAAGAGCTTTACGCCGTGGTCAGAAACGCCAACGAGGCTGAGGTGGCCCTTCAGACCCTCGAGAAGGGTGTTAAGGGAGTGGTTCTCAAGACCCAGGACATCAACGAGATAAAGAGGGTTGGAAAGCTCTTGGAAGAGTCGGAAGAGAAGCTGGAACTGGTGAAGGTGAAGATCACGAGGATACTACCTCTCGGCCTCGGGGACAGGGTCTGTGTGGATACGACCTCCCTAATGAGTAGAGGGGAAGGGATGCTAGTGGGGAACTCCTCGGGAGGTATGTTCCTCGTCCACGCTGAGACGGAGGAGAACCCCTACGTTGCCTCGAGGCCCTTTAGGGTGAACGCTGGAGCGGTTCACATGTACATAAGGGTACCAGGGAATAAGACCAAATATCTGTGCGAGCTCTCCGCGGGCGATCAGGTAATGGTCTATAACCACAAGGGAGAGGGAAGGGTTGTTTACGTAGGAAGGTCCAAGGTCGAGAGAAGGCCCATGCTCCTGATAGAGGGGAAGTTCGAGGATAAAAAGCTCAGCTGTGTTCTCCAGAACGCGGAGACCATAAGGCTCACGAGGCCCGACGGAACCCCGATATCGGTCGCGGAGCTCAAGGAGGGAGACGAGGTTCTGGGATACGTGGAGGAGGCGGGAAGGCACTTTGGGATGAAGGTGGAGGAGAGCATAATAGAGAAGTAGGGAGGTCTGGTCATGAGGGTTTTTCTATTCCTAATAGCTTTCGTGTTCTCTCTCTCCTTCTCTCAGGAAGTCCTTAGGCTCGGAGCGGCCGTCTCCTTCTCGGGCAAATACGCCAAGGAGGGAGAGCTTCTAAAGAGAGGATACGAGCTCTGGAAGGAGCGGGTGAACGCAAAGGGAGGCATAAAGGTCGGGAACAAGAGATACAAGGTAGAGATAATCTACTACGACGACCGGAGCGATCCAAAGACCACAGCCAAGCTGGTGGAGAAGCTGATAACACAGGATAAGGTTAGGTTCATCCTCGGCCCTTACGGGAGCGCCCAGGTCTTCGCCGCCGCTGGAGTCGTTGAGAAGTACAGAGCCCTGATGGTCCAGGGAGGAGGGGCCTCCTCGAAGATCTACAGGCAGGGCTACAGGCACGTCTTCGGCGTCTTCAACATCGCTCCCGACTACGGGAAGAACCTGATAGACCTTGCGGTGAGCCTGAAGCCGAGGCCAAAGACCGTCGCCATCATCTACGAAAAGGACATCTTCTCCGAGGACGCAGCGAGGGGTGCTTTAGAAGAGGCGAAGAAGAAGGGCCTTAAAGTGGTCCTGTTCGAGGGCTATCCGAAGGGAACGCAGGACCTTTCCTCCCTCATGCTCAAGATAAGGATGAAGAGGCCCGATGTGGTTATAGGGGCGGGGCACTTCAAGGACTCGGTTCTCGTGATAAAACAGCTCAAGCAGTTCAGGATAAATCCCAAGTTCGTGGGCCTGACGGTGGGGCCTCCCGTTCCAGCCTTCGTGAAGGCCTTGGGTAAGGACGCGGAATACGTCTTCGGGCCCGTCCAGTGGTCAAAAGCCTTCAGATACAAAGATCCCCTCTTCGGTAGCACGGAAGGCTTCGTTAAGGCCTACAGGGAGAGATACGGGGAGGATCCCGAGTACCACGCCGCGGGAGGGACCGCTGCAGCTCTGGCCCTACAGATTGCCATAGAGAGGGCTGGAAGTCTGGAGGTGGATAAGGTAAGGAAGGAGCTTCTGAGCATGAAGGTGGAGACCTTCTACGGGGTGATAGGCTTCGATGAAACTGGAAAGATCGTTACGAAGCCCATGGCGGTGATCCAGATACAGGGAGGTAAGCCCGTAACGGTCTATCCCTTCAGAGAGGCTGAGCCTGTATATCCCAAGCCCGAGTGGAAGTAGATGGATCTCCTCCTCCAGCTTCTACTGGAAGCCCTCCTTCTCGGAACCTTTTACGCCTTCCTATCCTTGGGCTTTTCCCTAACCTGGGGAGTCCTAAACATACTTAACCTCGCCTACGGGAGCCTCGTGGTCCTCGGTTCCTACCTGGCCTACTCGCTGTTCAACGCCGTTGGTGTAGATCCTATAGTTTCTCTTCCTATCTCCTTTGCGGTCGGCTTTGGCCTGGGTCTCCTGCTTCAGGCCTCCTTTGTAAACAGGGTCATAAAGCTCGAGCCCTTCATGGTCCTGATACTTACCTTCGGCCTCGACATCCTGATCTCACACACGCTCAACTACTTCTTTAAAGCGGACATAAGGTCCATAGACGTCCCCTACGCGGAGGGAAGCCTCGTAGTTGGAAATTTGATAGTCTCTAAGGTGAAGCTGTTGGTGTTTATCCTCTCCCTCCTTTTCACATTCTTGCTCTTTGTCTTCCTTAAGTTCACTTGGACTGGGAGGGCTATAAGGGCGGTCGCTCTTGACGTGGAAGGGGCGAGGCTGGTGGGGATAAGCCCCGAGAGGGTGTTCGCCCTCACTATGGGTATAGGGACTGGAATAGCTTTCCTTTCGGGAAACCTCTACGGCATACTTCAGGGCTTTACTCCCTTCGACGGAGGATTTTTGACGGTCAAGGCCTTCCTGGTGAGCGTTCTGGGCGGTCTGGGAAGGGTGGAGAGCGCTCTGCTGGGTGGTCTCTTCCTCGGGACGATGGAGATCTTCGTATCCTTCTACGCGGGGGAGAGCTGGAAGCTCTTTGCCTCCCTGGTTCTGATGATCCTCGTCCTCATCTTCAGGCCGAGGGGATTGATGGGCGGTAAGTACTATGGCGAGGCTTGAGAAGGTGATCTTTATCTTCTTTGCGGTGCTGGCAGTCCTTCCCCTGCTCCTGCCAGACTGGCCCTACTGGGGTAGGGTCCTCAGCTCCGCCCTGATGCTCTCTTCGCTGGCTCTCGCCCAGAACGTCCTCCTCGGATACACGGGCTATCCCGCCTTCGGGGGAATAGCCTTCTTCGGGATAGGGGGCTACACGACAGCGATCCTCATGAAGAGCTATTCTGTTCCTTTTCTGCCTTCCCTTCTGGTCGGAGGCATGGTGGCTGGCTTCACGGCCCTGATCATCGCACCTCCACTGATGAGGCTAAAGAGCCACTACTTTGCCATAACCACTCTGGCCCTCCAGCTGGCCCTGGGTGAGGTGGTGGCAAACCTCGAGTTCACAGGCGGGACGGACGGGATAAACCTCCCCATATACAGGGGTCCCTTTGAGGGATACTTCTTCCACTTTATGTTCCTCTTCCTCGCCCTGATCTCATTCCTAATAAATCTCTGGGTGGACAGGTCCGTATTCGGATACGCCCTCAAGGCCATAAGGGAGGACGAGGTGGCCGCGGAGAGCGTGGGGGTGAACACCGTCCTCTTCAAGAGCTTCTCCTTCGGGATATCCTCCTTCCTAACGGGTCTGGTGGGAGGGGTTTACGCCTACTGGATAACCTACATAGATCCTACATCCATGTTCGATCCGCTCCTCTCGGTCAAGACCTTCGTTGCCCTTCTTCTTGGAGGCGTGGGTACTACCATCGGGCCCCTGCTGGGAGCGTTCCTTCTGGAGATGGTCTCCGAGATCGTCTGGAGCGGTCTTACGGAAGTTCACGGGATAATCCTCGGGCTCCTGATAGTCCTGGGGATACTCCTCGTTCCCCGTGGTATCTTAGGGGTGAGATGAGGGCTCTGGAGGTAATAGGGGTAGAGAAGAGCTTCGGGGGAAATAAGGTCCTGAAAGGTATCAGCTTCGGCGTGGAGGAAGGAGAGACCGTAGGCATAGTGGGCCCAAACGGGTCGGGGAAGACCACGCTCCTGAATGTAATAGGAGGGGTTATAAGGCAGGACAGAGGGAGGGTTTTAGCCTTCGGAAAAGACATCTCCAGCAGAAGGCCCAGCGAGAGGGCGAGGCTGGGAATCGGCAGGACCTTCCAGATAACGAGGCTCTTTTCCAACCTGACAGCCCTTGAGAACGTGATGATCGCCCTCCACTACGGCTCCTCCCTCCCAGCCACCAAGGAGAAGGCCTTAGAAATTCTGGAGGAGGTAGGCCTCTCCCACAAGGCAAAGGACAGGGCCTCCTCCCTCTCCCTCGCCCAGAGGAAGAGGCTCGAGCTGGCGCGGGCCCTTGCCCTTCAGCCCCGCGTACTGCTCCTGGACGAGGTCTTTGCGGGACTCAATCCCGTTTCAATAAAGGAGATAGTGGATCTCCTGAAAAGGCTGAGGGAGGAGAGGAGAATAACTCTGATACTCGCCGAGCACGTTCTCAAGGCCCTCTTCCAGCTCACGGAGAGGGTCCTGGTCCTGAGCGAGGGGAGGCTTATATTCGATGGTAGGCCCGAGGACATGGCCCAGAACGAAGAGGTGATCAAAGCCTATCTCGGAGAGAGGTATGTCGGGAAAGGTTCTTGAGGTAAGCGATCTCAGAGCGGGATACGGGGACGTGGAGATACTGAGGTCCATACATCTCCACGTGAGCGATGGGGAGATAGTGGCGATTTTTGGCTCCAACGGCTCTGGGAAGAGCACCTTTCTTAAAGTGGTGGCGGGACTTCTGAGGCCCTGGGGGGGCTCGGTCAGATACATGGACGAGCACATAGAGGAGCTCTCCCCCGAGGAGAGGGTAAGGAGGGGTATAGCCCTTGCAGCGGAGGGTAGAAAGCTCTTCCTGGGCATGAGCGTGGAGGAGAACCTGCTTCTCGGGAGCTGGATAAAGAGGGATAAGGTAAGAGAAAACCTCGAGAGGGTCTACGAGTACTTCCCCCAGCTTAGGGAAAAGAGGAAAACGCTTGCGGGGGACCTCTCGGGAGGCCAGCAGCAGATGCTCTCCATAGGAAGGGCCCTCATGAGCGAGCCGAGGCTCCTCATGATAGACGAGCTTTCCCTGGGCCTTGCCCCCGCGGTGGTGGACAGACTCGCCCAGATAATCCTCTCGATAAGGGAAAAGGAGGGCATATCGATCCTGGTGGTGGAGCAGGAGGTTTCCTTAGCTCTGGAGATCTCCGACAGGGCCTACGTCTTCGATCTGGGAACGATCGTGGACGAGGGGAGCTCTGAAGAGCTTCTCAGGAGGGACTCGATAAGGAGGACTTACCTGAGTTTGATGTAGGGGGCGGGGAGGCCCGCCCGGAGTTTCTCAGTCCTCGAGGGTAGAGACGTCCCCTACGTCAAGGCCGAGTTCCTGGGCCTTGAGAACCCTCCTCATTATCTTTCCGCTCCTGGTCTTGGGGAGCTTCTCCACGAACTCTATCTCGTCGGGAACCGCTATGGGACCGAGCTCGTTCCTCACGTGGAGTTTGAGCTCCTCCACCAGCTTCTCGGAGGGCTCAACCCCCTTCTTGAGTATAACGAAGGCCTTTATGGACTCTCCCTTGACCTCGTGGGGCTTTCCTATGACCGCAGCCTCCGCCACTGCAGGGTGATCCACCAGGGCGCTCTCGACCTCCATCGTTCCTATCCTGTGTCCCGCCACGTTTATCACACCGTCTGCCCTTCCCAGTATCATTATGTATCCTTCCTCGTCGTAGGAGGCCAGATCCCCCGCAAAGTAAACACCCGGTATGGTGTTCCAGTACTTCTCATACCTCTCAGGCTCACCCCAGCAGGTCCTCAGCATAGAGGGCCAGGGAGTTTTTATC
>JALWEK010000130.1:7521-10307 GCA_027014185.1 Aquificaceae bacterium | reverse complement strand
GATCCGGACGTGATACTAGTGGGTGAGATAAGGGACGAGGAGACGGCCGAGATGGGGGTGAGGGCTGCTATAACCGGACATCTGGTCCTTTCCACACTACACACGAACGACGCCGTCAGCACGATCCCAAGGCTTATCGATCTTAAGGTAAAGGAGTACATGGTTGCCTCGGGGGTTCTAGCCATATCCGCCCAGAGACTAGTCAGGAAGATATGCGTCTTCTGTAAGGAAGAGGACATTGTCGACAAAGACTACCTCTTGAGGTTCGGCTTTGAGAAGGAAGCTCTGGACAGGTTCGTCAGGAACGACAAGGTCAAGCTAGCCAGAGGGAAAGGTTGCGAGCACTGCAAGGGAACCGGATACCTTGGAAGGGTGGCCGTGGTCGAGCTCCTTAAGATAGACGAGGAGATAGGGGACATGATCGTGAGGGGCTATCCGCCCCTCGCCATACTCCAGAGGGCCAAAGAGAAAGGAATGAGGACTCTCAAAGAGGACGGGCTCGTTAAGGTACTCAAGGGGATAACCACACCGGAAGAGATAGTCAGGGTGGTGGGCTGATGCCTTACTACGTTGTAAGGGCCATAGACAACGCGGGAAGGGAGGTAACCAGGAGCTTCGAGGCCGAGGACGAGGTCCACCTCCTTTCCTTCCTTGAGTTTCTCAACCTCACACCGATAAAGATCTCTAAAAGACCTGACATCTTAGGTCAGATATCGAAGGCGCTACACTTCAGAAAGATAAAGAGGAAGGATCTGATAGATCTCTTCGAGAACCTGCATCTCCTCGCCCAGTCGGGAATACCTCTCGGCGTGGGTTTGTGGGATCTGGCCGAGGATATAGAGAACCCCGCGGTGAGGGACATGCTCCACGATGTTGCTTACAGGGTCCAGTCGGGACTTTCCATATCGTCCGCGATGGCACGCTACGAGAACGTCCTAGGTCCAATAGCGGTCAATCTGATAAGGATAGGGGAGGAGACGGGAAGCCTCGACAGGGTCTTCAAGGATATATCGGACCACTACGCGAGGATAGAGGAGTTCGTGAGCAAGGTAAAGCAGGCCCTCATATACCCGGCCTTTGCCCTAGTTACGATCACGGGAGCGCTGATCTTCTGGATGGTGTACGTTCTGCCAAAACTCGCCGAGCTATTTAAGGGCCTCAATGTCCAGCTGCCCGCAATAACCCTCTTCGTCCTCGGTATGTCCGAGTTCGTAAAGGAATACATAACGCTTATCTTCGTGGTATTAGTAGGGCTTGCGGTTCTGGTGGCTGTCCTAAGGAAGAAGAACGAGCGCTTCAGATACATGACGGATAAGCTGCTTCTAAAGATACCCATAATCAACATGGTCCTCAGGAACTTCAACTTCGCCTTCTTCTCAGAGTATATGAGGCTGATGATAAACGCCGGGGTTCCTCTACTGGACACACTTCAGACATTGCAGGATTCTATAAACAACAGGGTCTTTAAAAGGGCTGTCGCCTTAATAAAGGAACACGTATCAGCCGGGGGTTCTATAAGCTCGGGGATGAGGCAGACCAAAGTCTTTCCCTCGTTGATGGTAAGGATGGTGGCCGTGGGTGAGGAGACGGGAGGCCTCGACGATCAGCTCAACTACCTGGCCACGTACTACTACAACAAGCTCGACTACATAACCCAGAACATCGCAAAGATAATAGAGCCTGTGATCATCATAACCGTGGGTCTCTTCATGGCCCTGATAATGGTAAGCTTGCTTCTTCCCATATACGACCTTATATCCCAGATCGGCAGACAGTTCTAAATCTTGAGCCATCTTCTCTTTGAGAGAAAATCCAGGAAAACCTTGGCGTAATAAACGTTAGATATAAAGCTCGCTATAGTTCCTATCGCGAGGGTCGTGGCAAAGCCCTTAACGGGCCCGCTTCCAAACTGGAAGAGTATCAGAGAAGCCACCAGCAGGGTAACGTGTGTATCCCATACGGCACTGAGGGCCTTCCGGTACCCGAGCTCTATCGCCTTCCTCACGGTGTTCCCGAACCTGAGCTCCTCTTTTACCCTCTCGAATATCAGAACGTTCGAGTCCACGGCTATACCCATGTTGAGGATTATCCCCGCTATTCCGGGCAGGGTCAGGGTGGCTCCAAGACCGGCGAGTCCTGCCCACAGGAGGAGCGCGTTCATAAGTATGGACACGGTGGCAGACACACCGGCGACCTTGTACCTCGCAACCACTATCAGTACGAGCAGGACAAAACCCAGGATCCCGGCCTTTATACCCTGCTCTATCGCATCCCTACCCAGGGACGGGCCTACCACCTTCTCCTGAAGGATCTTGACGCTGGTCGGAAGTGCGCCGGTCCTGAGTATGAGGGCGAGATCCCTAACCTCCTGGGGGGTGAAGTTACCCGTTATCTGCCCCCTGTCAGATATCCTGCTCCTTATAACTGGAGCGGATACGACCTTCTCCTCCAAGACTATGGCGAGCCTCTTCCCTATATTCTTTGAGGTGAACTCTGCAAACTTGGAGGCGGCTTCGCTTTTGAGCTCAAAGCCAACAGCTGGACGACCGAACTCGTCCTTGGATATGTAGGCGGTCTTCAGATCGGAGCCAGATATTATAGGAACCTTGTCCACCAAGAACCACTCGTTTCCGTCCCTCGATGGCAGGATCTCTGTATCCTTCGTCAGCTTCTTCTCGAGATCCTCTCTAGAATAGGAACTGTCCACGACGAGCCTGAGCTCCAACGAGGCCGTGCTCCCTATTATCCTCTTGGCCCTCTCTATATCCAGGAAGCCGGGGAGCTCA
>JALWEK010000130.1:0-7511 GCA_027014185.1 Aquificaceae bacterium | reverse complement strand
ATAAGTATCCTGTCTCCACCTATCTTTGTGACCACCGGCTGTGCCACACCGAGGCTGTCTATCCTGTTCCTCAGGACCTCTATCGTCTGGTCGAGTATGTCCTTTTTGAGCTGGTCGATGTACCTTTCGGAGAACCTAACCCACAGGATCCCCTCCTGGGGGCGTTCGAAGCTGACCTCCTGAAGGAGTTTCTTCACCTCGGACTCTATCCTGGGGAGCTCCTTCTCCTCCAAATACTCGACCTCTATGCGGTCTCTCTGGGCGAGAACGTCGAGTATCCTGAAGCCCTTATCCCTGAGAGTTTTTTCTACCAGCCGGGCAGCCCTCTCGTACTCGTGCTCTATTGCCTTCGAATACTCCGGCTCTAAGACCATCGAGATACCACCCTTGAGGTCCAAACCCAGGTTCACCGGCTTGTAAAGGGCAAGACCGAGGGATAGGGCCACCAGGATGATGAAACTTACGAGGTTGTATGTAGTGTTCTTCATCTTTTGGTATCTATTATACGCAGAAGCTCTCTAACTATAAGCCCTTGCTTAACTCCCCAGTCGCTGACCCTTAGATAGTCCTTTTCAAAGATCTCGAGGATCTTTACGAACATACCTATCCCGGCGAGTATAACCTCGGCCCTCCTGTCCTCGATCTGCCTGTACAGTTTGCTCCTCTCTTTGGATGGGATCGCTGAGAGTTTATCGAACCACCCTCTCAGGGCCTCAAGGCCCACCACCTTCCCCTGGACCTTCTCGGGATCGTAGGGGTAGATCCCGTACTCCAGCGCGGCGACCGTAGTTATAGTTCCGCCGAGGCCTATTATCTCGTCCACATGCCTCTTGAGAGGTCTTATATGTTCATCCAGGAAGTCCATCAGGGCCTTTATCTCATCCCCTTGGGGAGGATCGTGTCTGAGAAAGCTCTCCGTGAGGTTCACTATCCCCAAAGGGAGAGAGGTTAGGTCCTTCACCTGGTAGTCCCTCCCGAATATGAACTCGGTGGAGCTTCCCCCCTGATCGACCACGAGCACTTCACCCCTCGGCCTGAGGGCGTACGACGCTCCCAGAAAGGCTAGCTCGCCCTCTTCGGAGGGGGTTATCACCCTTACCTCTATACCTGTCCTCTCCTTCACAAGCCTTAAAAACTCCTCCGAGTTGCTCGCCTTCCTTATGGCTTCGGTGGCTACCGCGAGCACCTTATCAACTCCGAGCCTGTCTATGTCCTCTCTGTACTCATCTAAAACCTTTAGAGTCTCCTCTATCCTGTCCTCCCTGAGCCTCCTCTCCTCCTTCACACCGCTTCCCAGAGACGTTATCCTTCCCTTCTCGAGAACTATCTCGATCTTCCCCTCCTCGATCCCTGCTATAGTGAGTCTCACCGAGTAAGAGCCTATGTCTATCGCCGCTACCCTCATCCCTTTTTACCTCTCACGAAAGGGTACTGTCTCAGAAGAGCCTTCAAGCGTTTGCCCCTGACCTCCAAGCTGACCTCGTTTCCTTCAATCCTCTCTTCCAGATCGACGAAGCAGAGAGCTATCCCCTTTCCAAGGGTTGGGGAGAAGGTCCCGCTAGATACGGTGCCTATCTCCTTATCTCCCTTGTGTATCCGGTATCCCTCCCGCGGAACGCCCCTGGTGAGAAGTTCGAGACCGAAGAGCTTCCTTTTGATCTCCTTAGAGAGCATCGCTTCCTTCCCCAGGAAGTCTTTTGAAAGATCTACGAACCTGTCCAGGTTCGCCTCCAGAGGAGTTATGTCCTCGGAGATCTCGTGTCCGTATAGAGGGAAGCCGGCCTCTATCCTGAGGACGTCCCTCGCCCCCAGTCCACAGGGTTTCACCTCATTCGCAAGCTCCTCAAAGAGCTTAACCCCCTCCTCAATGGGAGTGTAAACCTCAAAACCGTCCTCCCCCGTGTAGCCTATTCTGGAGACTATGGTGTCCCCAAAGACCTTGAAGCGGTAGTACTTTATGTCCGACACCTCGAAAAACCTTCCGAGAACCTCCTCGCTATCCCTTCCCTGAACGGCTATCTGGATAGTTCTGTTAGAAAGGTCCTCCACGGGAATGAACTCACTCAGCCACTTCTTTATCTTCTCCCTGTTTCCCGCGTTCACGCAGATGAAGAACTCCTCCTCTGAAAGCATATAGATGGTAACGTCATCCCTCACACCACCTCTTTCGTTCGTAAAGAGGTTGTACTGCACTTTCCCGGGAGAGAGCTTCTCCAAGTTGTTCGTGGTTAGCCTCTGGAGAACATCGAAGGCTTCTTTGCCGGAGACGAGGAGTCTTCCCATGTGGGAGATATCGAACACGCCCACCGAGTTCCTGACCGCGTTCACCTCGTCCACAACGCCCGAGTACTGGAGGGGCATCTCCCAGCCATGGAAATCGATGAACCTCGCCCCGAGTTTCCTGTGTGTATCGTAGAGAGGAGTTCTCATCCCAAGTATTTTAAAATCTTCCTCCATGAAGAGGTCCGATATACCGAAGGTCGTTGAGATACTGAAGGAGAACTACGAAAAATGGGAAGCTCCTGTGGTAACCCTGGTAGCCCAGCACACACACGACCCCTTCAAAGTTCTCGTATGCGCCTTCCTATCGACGAGGACAAGGGACGAAACCACAGCGAAGGTGTGCAAGAAACTCTTTGAGAGGATAAAGAAACCGGAGGACATCTTAAAGATTCCCTTAGAGGAGCTTGAGAAGCTCATATACCCTGTGGGCTTTTACAGGAACAAAGCCGTGCAACTTAAAGAGCTGGTCCGCATGCTGGTGGAGGAGTTCAAAGGGAAAGTTCCGAACAGGCTCGAGGATCTTCTGAAACTTCCGGGGGTTGGAAGGAAGGTGGCCAACCTGGTTCTCGCGGACGGCTACGGAATACCGGCCGTATGCGTGGACACACACGTTCACAGGATAACCAACAGGTGGTGTCTGGTGAAGACAAAGACCCCTGAGCAGACGGAGAAGGAGCTGATGAAGATCCTGCCGAAGGAGTACTGGATAGTGATAAACAGGCTACTCGTGGCCTTCGGCCAGAGGATATGCACTCCCCAGAGACCCAAGTGCGAAATCTGCCCGATAGAGAAGTACTGTGGGAAGTGCTTTTAGCTCTGCTCCCCTCCTATCTCGAAGTCTTCAGGCTTTATGTTCTCAAGCCACTCCTTCAGTTGCTGCTTCTCTTCGTCCTCCTCCGGTTCGGGGACCCTTGACTTCTCGAGGACCTCTTCAGCGACGAATATAGGAGCTCCAAACCTGAGGGCAACGTTTATTGCATCGCTCGGTCTCGAATCTATAACGAGGGTGTTGTTCCCCTGAACTATATGTATCTCAGCGTAGTAGGTACTGTCCTTGAGATCGTTTATAACGATCCTCTCCACCGTTCCCCCCATCTCGGTGATAACGTTCTTAAGCAGGTCGTAGGTCATCGGTCTGGGGGGTTCAACGTCCTGAAGCTTCATGGCTATCCCGTTGGCTTCGAAGGCCCCTATCCATATGGGAAGGATTGTCTCCTCGTCCTCTCTAGCTTTAAGGACCACTATCGGCATCGTAGAGACAGCATCGAGTGTAACGCCATGAACTACCATCTCTATCATCTCACCACCTCCAGAAGCTCGCAGTTAAGGTTGAAAGGAGACGCTTCCCTCACCTCCGCTTTCACTATCTTCCCCAAGAGCTCACTTCCACCCCTAAGGGTAGACCACCTGTTGGTGGTCGTCCTGCCGATCAAAACCCCTTCCTCCCTCTCTTCCTCAACCAATATCTCCTGAACAGTTCCCTCGTATCTCCTGGCGAGCTTGGACATTATCCCCTTCTGAAGATCTAGCAGCCTCTTCATCCTTTCTGTTTTTACCTCATCTGGAATCTGCCCCTCCATGGTGGCCGCGGGAGTTCCGGGTCTTGGAGAGAACTTGAAGGAGAATATCTGCTCGAACTCTACCTCTCTGACTACGTCCAGTGTATGCTCGAAGTCCTCCTCGGTCTCTGTTGGAAATCCAACTATTATGTCTGTAGAGAGGGCTATCCCCGGAACAGCCTCCTTAAGTCTTTGAATTCTTTCAAGGTAAAACTCCTTGGTGTACTTCCTGTCCATCAGCTCGAGGATCCTGTTAGAGCCCGCCTGGAAGGGAAGGTGCAGGGCGTTGCATACCTGCGGTATGTCCGCCATGGCCTCTATAACGTCGTCGGTCAGGTCCCTCGGATGTCCGGTGGTGAAGCGTATCCTCTCTACGCCCGGGACCTTGGAGATCTCGTAGAGTAGTTCTGAGAATGGTGTGGCTCTCTCGAGGTCCTTACCCCACGCGGTAACGTTCTGACCGAGGAGATGGATCTCCCTCACGCCGTCGTCAACGAGCCTTCTGACCTCTTCCAAGATGCTCTCTAAAGACCTAGAACGCTCCTTCCCCCTGGTCTGGGGAACCACACAGTAGGTACAGTTCTTGTCGCAACCCTTCATTATGGTTACGTAAGCACAGTAAGGGTTATCCCTCTCCGTGGGAAAATCCCAGACCTTGTCCTCATCCTCGGGAGGGGAGTCGAGGATGGCTACCGCCTTATAGCCGGCCTGGGCTTGGTTTATAAGCTCTGGAAGCTGGTGCATGTTGAAGGATGAAAACATTATGTCCACCGCAGGGGCCTTCTGTACCAGTTCCCACCCAACCCTCTGGGCGAGGCAACCGCAGACCCCTATGAGGGCGTTCGGGTTCTTCTCCTTGATCTTCTTATACTCCCCGATGTGGGAGAGAACCTTCTGATCGGGCTTCTCCCTTATGGTGCAGGTGTTGAGGAGTATTAAGTCCGCCTCCTCCCAGTTTTCGGTAGGCTCGTAGCCCAGAGTCCTCAGTATCCCCCTTATCCTCTCCGAGTCGTTGAAGTTCATCTGGCAGCCGAAGGTCTTTATAAAGTACTTCTTGCTCATAGTAATAATTTTGTGGTCTCCCAGAGGCTCAGGCAAGTTCAATTTTGAGGAATTCTGAGCACGGCCTCGAAGGTATCTCCCCCGTTTTTAACCTCAAGCTGTGCACCGAGCCAGGCGGCCAGCTCCTTAGTCAAACTTATACCAAAGCCAGTACCTTTAAGTTTCTCCTTATCCTCAGCTACATCGTTGATTATGCGAATACCGACCTCGCCTTCGTCAGCATAGCATACTATCTTTACGGTCCCTCCCCTCGGGGAGAACTTCACCGCGTTGTGGAGAAGGTTGTAGATTATCCTTCTTAGAACGAACTCGTTCGTGAGCAGCTTAAGATCACAACTCTCTAGCTCCACATTGACCTTCCTTAGATCCGCCAGAAGATCCAACTCGGAGATTACGTCTTCGAGAACGTCCTCGAGTTTAACCTCCCTCTTTTCACTCCTTCTTAACCTTTCGATTAGCTCCGTGTCGAGAAGGTATTTCAGAAGCAGGTCTATGCTGTCTATGGTGAGAAGTATATCCCTGTCAAAGCGGTTAGGATCGGCCTCGGCAGCGCTTCTGAGAGCAGAAACCTTGTTCGCAAGCTCGTGTATTATAATCCTCCTCATATCCGACATCCCACTGCAATTATAAAACGGACCCTCTCCTGCTTTTTACAGAGCCTCGAAGCTGTGGATCACAAAGCCCATCACACCATCACACACAAGGTTTCTCAGCTCACCCACCTTCTCCTTCGGAAATGTCAGGCGCTCGCCCTTGACCTCGTAGGTTCCCACAGGCTCTAAAAACCTCTCGCCCACCCTGTAGACGTAGTGCTTTTCGTCTTTCTGGGGATTGATCTCGAGCCCCACGAGAACGGGCCTTCCGAGCCTCTTCCCGAGAGCTATCTCCTCCCCGCTCAGCTTCAGAGCTTCTGAGAGACTCTTCCTGTATGCCATCACCACCACCTCGTCCGCCTCCTCAAAGATGAGCTCTATGAGGCTCCTGCTCCCGAATGGAACCTTCTCATACCAGAAGGGGACCACCACCGAGAGCTTCACGCTCCCGAGCTCTTCCTTTATCCTTCGGATCTCCTTAAGGAGCCTCCTCGCATACCACTCCCTTCTCAGGTTGAAGTCGGGATTCCGGTAGGGCTCTATATCAATCTGGAAGCCGTCCGCGGGGAAGCTCCTGACGTAAGATACCGGGAAGTTAAGCCCGTCCCTGCCCCCGTCGAGGAGGTAGACCTCCAGCCCCAGATCTTTTATCTTCTCGATGTGCTCCCTCTTGAGCCTCCTGCTCAGCTGGAGGTAGACCCTTTTAACCTCCAGCTCCCTGACAGCAGAGACAAAGTCTTCCCACCTCCTCTCGAGCCTTCTCAGGTCCCACACCCAGAGGGCCACGAAGCCCTCACCCTCAGAGCACTCGGGAGGCGGGAGTTTTACTGGTCTCTCCTTCCTTCCAAGGGGATTCTCCCTGTGGTAGGAGATGCTGAGGCCCCTGTCCGAAGGGCTTATGTCTATGTAGTTCACACCACTCAGCTTCTGGGAGCAGCCCGTGATCAGGAGCAGAAGGATTATCAGTAGCTTCATCTAGCCACCCCTAAGAGCTTTTCAGCCAGGAAGCCCACCCTGTGCCTTCCCAGGTAGCAGTGTATATAGACCTTCTCGCCCCTGTGTTTCTCAAGGATCTTCCTTATCTTCTCGATCTGTATGTAGTTTTCGGGAGAGTCGAGGTTCAGGAAGGAGAGGGGAACATTGTAGAAGGCCAGCTTAAACTCCCCTACGAGCTTCTTCTCCTTCTCCAGCAGGCTCTTTTCGAAGGGAAGGGAGGGATTTAGGAGGGAGACGATCACCCTGACGTCGTTGACCTTGACCAGCTTCTCGAGATCTTTCTCGTGGGGATAGGGACCGATTATTATGTTCTCGGTCACGTAGCGGGCCTTCCCCTGGATCATCCTCAGAGGAAATAGGTAGGGCTCTATGTAGCTGAAGTAAACCGAGGCCATAGAGAAGAGGTAGCCTATAAAGACCGCGATGAAGATCAGTCTAAGGACCTTTCCCAGCATTCAGAACCTCCTTAACGTATTTAATTCGGATCCTTCCCAGATAACTGTGAACGTAGACCCTCTTTCCCCTGTAGCGCCTGAGGTAGTATCTGAACCTCTTGAGACTCTTTTGATCCTTCACGAAGGGCTTCAGGGGAACGGAGATGAAGGTAAAGCCCTTTCTCCTCAAGAGCCTCCTCTCGTGCTCGAGGAGCTGTCTCTCGTGATACATCTCCCTGTCGAGAAGTGAGATCACCACCTTGATCCCGTTTTCCCTCAGGAACCTGAGCATCCTCTCCTCCCCGAGGTAGCCCCCCACCCAGAGGTTCTTGCTTATCCTTTCAGGCTCTGCCTTCAGGAGCTGGAGGGGGAAGAGGTATTTTTCGTATCTGGGAAAGTCCGTGAAGGAGATGAAAATAAGAAGCAGGGCCAGGAAGGCCACTAAGGCGAATATGCTCCTGAGAGTGATGTGGAGCAGTCTATCGAGCAGGGCTCTGAGCATGCGTCTCCTCTATCTTCTTTCTTTTCGGCTTTCCCCACACCCTTTTCCAGAACTGGAATGTGGCCACGAACCTCTCCATAAC
>JALWEK010000129.1 GCA_027014185.1 Aquificaceae bacterium | reverse complement strand
CTACGATTACAAGAGGTTCATCGGATACATGCCCCAGGAGCCGAGCTTTCCGGAGAACCTGACCCCCGAGGAGCTCATCGGGTTAATATCCAACATAAGGGGGACTTACCCCAAGGAGAGCATAGAGAGACTGGCTGAGCTCTTCAGGGTAAAGGACTTCTTCAGAAAACAGATACGATCCCTGTCCGGCGGAACCAAGCAGAAGGTGAGCGCCATAATAGCCCTCGCCTTTAACCCCGACATCCTTATACTGGACGAGCCCACGG
Source organism: Aquificaceae bacterium (assembly GCA_027014185.1). Taxonomy (GTDB): domain Bacteria; phylum Aquificota; class Aquificia; order Aquificales; family Aquificaceae; genus Hydrogenivirga. Next base: position 2,991 of record JALWEK010000129.1, on the reverse strand, counting down.
TGGGCCTGGATCCGGTTTCTAGCTCAAAACTTAAAGAGGAGATACTTAGGAGTAGGGATGAAGGTAAGACCGTTCTCCTCACATCCCACATAATGAGCGAGGTGGAGGAGCTCGCGGACAGAGTCGTACTGCTCATAGAAGGCAGCATGAGGATAGATAGCTCTGTGAAAAAGCTGAAGGAGGAGACGGGCGAGGACAAGCTAGAGAGGGCGATAGCCAAGCTCATGGAGGAAGGCCTTGGGTGAGATCCTCAAGCTCCTGAGCACGGACATAAGGAACCTGATCCGCATAAGGTGGCTCTGGTTTTACCTCCTTGCGCTCGCCTGCGGCAGCGCCCTCTTCCTTTACATGAGCGGTGATCTTGACAGGGTGATCCTGAGCCTCCTGAACGTAACGCTCCTCATAGTTCCCCTGATAACCGCCTTCTTCGGGATAACCTACTTCTACGACTCTAAGGACTTCATCAAGTTCCTCCTAACGCAGCCCGTGAGCAGGAGGGAGGTCTTCCTGGGCAAGTTCCTGTCTCTATCAATATTCATGAGTCTGCTCTACCTCCTGGGTGTTTCCATACCGCTCACGGGGGAGATAGTCCGTTCAGAGAACAGGTCGCTGATCTTACTCCTGCTACTTTCGGGAGTTATGCTTACGGTACTCTTCTCCTCTCTTGCCTTTCTAATCGGGGTGCTCTCCGAGGACAAGGCTAAGGGGGTGAGTTTGCTCCTCGGCATGTGGCTGTATCTGGCGGTCCTCCACGACGGTGTGGTGCTCGCTGTCATCTACCTGTTTAAGGAGTATCCCTTAGAGAAGGTGGTGCTCGCCCTCACCCTTATAAACCCCGTAGATCTAGCCAGATTGCTCGTTATCCTCAACCTGGACATAGCGGCTCTGATGGGGGTTTCGGGAGCCGTCGTTAAGGACTTCTTCGGATCTGCCCTCGGAACAGCCGTGGTCTTCGCTAGCATGACCCTCTGGGTCGCGATACCCTCTCTATCGGCCCTTATCCTGTTTGAGAGAAAAGACCTTTAGGAGGTCGATGTTCCATGCTAAAGATAATGCTTGTCTTAGCGCTCCTTGTGAGCTTCTCCTGTGAGAGGAGGGAAGTGCCCAAGATGAGCCCTACAGAGATAAAAGAGCTCGTTGGCGTTAAAGGGTGCCCTTACTGTCATGATATGAGGAGACAGCTCCTCGGCCCCTCCTTCCTGGATATAAGCAAGCGGTACACGGAGAGAGACAGGGACAAGCTCGTTAAGAGCGTCCTTGAGGGTAGCAGGGGGAAGTGGGGTGACAACTCCATGCCTCCCCAGAAACTCACAGAGGAGGAGGCTAGGTTGATAGTGGAGTGGATACTCAACCTAAAGCATGAGCTAGACTAGTTGCTAAAACAGCGTTTTGGTTTATAATGTATTTCATGATGATCTACTCAGATACAATACGCTATACGCTTATGGCCTTGGCATATCTTGCTTTGCACAAAGACAGGTTAGTAAAAGCTGACGAGATCGCCCGCACCCAAAACATACCCAGGCCTTTCCTCTCGAAGATACTCCACGAGCTATCCAAGAGGGACGTTCTCATATCCGTGAAGGGGCCCAAGGGCGGCTTCGCCCTTAAGGTGGATCCCAAGGAACTCACCATGTGGGACGTTATAGTCCTCATGGGCGAAGAGAATAAGTTCCAGACGTGCATCCTGATGCCCGACAAGTGTGAGGTTTACGAGACCAACCCCTGCGTGGTCCACCACAGATGGGAGAAGATGAAGAAGAAGATAATAGATTTCCTCAAGAGTACGACCATAGCCGATCTCGCTAGCGTTGAGGAGAGGCACATGGCTCAGATGCTTTCCTCAGGTAAGTGAGCACCCCTGACGAGAGGTTCACAAGAAGTAGGGCAAAGGAAGAGGAATAGACGAGCGCCGTCACCAGCCAGAGCATCTTGGAGTTCAGAGCGAAGGCCAGCAGGAAGGTGGTTATCTCGAAGATGTGAAGGTAGAAGTTCAGCCATATCCTCCTCGGCCTTATAACCTCGTGCATCGTGGGTGCGTCCGGAACTCCCCTGTTCGAGAGATGGATCCAGACTAGGAAAGGTATTATCCTGTACATCATGGCGAATATAACGCTCTGGGCAAAGGTCCCGAAGGCGAATAGGAACAGCAAGAATATCCTGTGGTCAGTCCCCATAGCCGGGTAAAGTATGCATGAAAGCATCAGGAAGAACATACCGATGTACCAGAAGCTCACGAGCGGGTCGGGGACTTTCCTCCTCCTACCTCTCAATCTCCTGATCGTGAGCAACGCGAAGGAAAGGTAAAGCAGAGAGATAAGAACCTTGGCAGGCCAGGGAAAACCCAGAAGGGCGTTCATTAAAAGAGCAACTAGGTATAGGAGGGGAAGGTTCCGGGAAAAGGTCTGGGGGTAGGGGGAGGTCACGAAGAACATCTCTATCACCTGGAAGGCCACCGAGGCTATCAGGAGTGCCACCCATCCCCACAGCATCAGGGCCATATGGAGCTCCAGCAGGTAGCCGTAGCCTGCGGAAAGAAAACCCCCTGAGGCGAGCAGGAGCAGAACACCCACGAAGAACGCCGCCAGGAAGAAGGCAAGTGAGAACTTCATACCTCTGGAAGTAGGGGTATAGCTCTTAAGAAGGAGGAGCTTGAGCAGCATGAGGGGAACTATAAACAGCAGGGCCACGGATATGAGCAAGAGGCCCACGTAGATCACAGGATGATTGTAGAGCAGGAATCCCAAAACTAGGAGGGCCGTCCCCAGACCGAAAGATAGATGGGTGAAGGTCGCCTTGGGCAGGGGGTTCTCTATAACCGCTCCGGCCACGACGGGCAGCATCTGGAACAGGGCGCCGAGCATAGTCATAGCCATAAAGCCTAAGGTGTAGGTGTGAACGATGGCGGGAAGGCTGAACCTATCCGATAGGATCATGTAGGCGGACAGGAGGGTTCCTAAAAAGCCGAAGAAGACGGCCGTGAGGAAGAAC
>JALWEK010000128.1 GCA_027014185.1 Aquificaceae bacterium | reverse complement strand
GTACAGGGTAAACCTAAACTTAAAAGGTGATGAAACGCTGCTCGTATTTACCGACAATGAAAAGGATTACCTAAGAGATCTCTTACCTGAGTTTGTAGAAGTTGCCCTTGAGATAACCCCAAGAGTTAAAAGCCTCTCATACCAATCTACAAAGGTCCACGGAAGTGAACCTCCCGAGGAGCTCTGGGAACTGACCTTCGGTGAGGAGGCTGTACGTGAGCTTAAAGAGAAGGGACTCCTCGATAAGGTTTTGATGAAGGAAAGCTACCCTCAAGAGGAGGTGGAGGGCATACTGAAGGAGAAGGCCGAGGACGTTCCCAACGTTATAGTTGCCTTCCCCTACTACTCCACAACACACACATTCTACAGAAAGGTTTTAACCGAAGTGTTCGGCGCAAGGTACGCCTCCATGCCCCTCTTCGATCCCTCCATGTTCCTGACCTCGATGGATGTGGACTGGGAGTACGTGGCCAAGCTGAGTAGAGATATAGCCGAGATACTTACCGAGGCCGAGTGGGTTCACGTGAAGTCCGAGTACGGGACCGACATAGAGTTCTCGGTGAGCGGTAGAAAAGGTATAGCAGATACTGGGCTCTTCCACGAGCCGGGAGACTTCGGCAACCTGCCTGCCGGGGAAGCCTTCGTAGCCCCTGTTGAGAAGGAGGCCTACGGTAAGCTCGTCATACTATACGCCCCGGATAGAGAGCTGGAGAGGCCCCTTACGCTGAAGTTCATAGACGGGGGCGTGGAGAGTATAGAGGGTTTTGAGGATTACAGGTACTTTATAGAGGATATATTTAAGAGGATGCCAGAGGCGAGGTACATAGCCGAGTTCGGAGTGGGAACGAATCCCAAGGCCTCACGCCCCGATAACCTTCTCGAAGCGGAAAAGATCCTGGGAACGATCCACATAGCCATAGGTGACAACCACACCTTCGGCGGTTTAAACAAGGTCGGTTTTCATACCGATTACGTCGTTTTCAAACCTACAGTCCTTATAGGAGGAAGAGGATGGGAAAAAAAGTTGCTTCTGAAAGGAAAACTCCAGAAGATATAAAGCTCGATTTCATAAAGAAGGTCCACCTCTTCGAGGATCTAAACCAGGACGAACTCCGGGAAGCTGTAAAGTACATGACCATAAAGGATTACGACAAGGGTGATTACCTCTTCTTCGAGGAAGACGCCGAGCCGGGCATATTCATACTGGTGGATGGTCTCGTGAAACTTATAAAGGAGACCCAAGACGGAAAGACCATCATAGTTAGGCTCGTGTTCCCCGGCGACGTTTTCGGCTGGATAGAGTGGGGGAAGACGGCCCCCAAGAGTACATATACGGCTATGGCGGTCCTGAAATCTAAAGTTCTCTACATATCGAACAAGGATTTTATAAACCTGGCCATAAAGTACCCTGCGGTTGCCATAAAGATGACGTGTGACGCGACGGCAAACCTCCTCCAGACTTACGAGATACTGAAGAGCATAGCCTCAGGGAGGGTAGAGGAGAGGATAGCCAAGGTCCTCTTAGAGCTCGCCGACAGGATAGGCGTAAAGAAGGACGGAAAGATCATAATAAGGCTCCCTCTGACCAGACAGGATATAGCTGAGATGACGGGAACGACCGTCGAAACTGCGATAAGGGTGATGAGCCGATGGAAGAAGCAGGGGATAATCAATACGGAGCGTGGATACATAGAGATACTAGACCGTAGAGAGTTGGAGAAGCTTTTGGTATAAAATAGAAAAGCATGAGAAGGTTTCTCCCTGTATTAATCCTCATACCGCTCCTTTTGGGTATGTCCGAACCTGCAAGCGTTCCCCCCGAGATGAAGAATCTAAGGGCTAAGGTGGTGGACAGAAAGGGGGTTGAGCATCAGCTAAGGGGTCTCGTGTGCAACCAGGGTGGCACGGTGAAGTTCAAGAAGGGAACGGTGGACTACACCCTCTCCCTTTCATCCATAAGGATGATCGAGGTCTTGGGAGAGGAGGAGGGAAGTGTCAGGGTCAGGGTGAAGCTGAAGGACGGTGAGGAGGAGGTCTTTAACCTTCCCTCTTCTACGAGGTGCACCGCCGATTCGGACGTTGGCAGTGTGAGCTTTTACATTAACGAAATCAAAAGCATAGAGCTCTCCCAAGGAGAAGAGAGATGAAAAGATTCCTTCTGCCCCTGCTCGCCGGAACGTTCTTTTTCGCAGGCTTCTTAGCTGGAGCTTCCAAATCACCAACAGAGGAGGACGAGTACTCTTACCTAAAGCTATTCACCGACGTTCTGAAGATAGTTAAGGAAAACTACGTTGAAGAGCCGAAGATAAAGGATCTAATATACGGAGCGCTGAGCGGTATGGTCTCCTCTCTGGATCCCTTCTCATCCTTCTTCCCTCCCGACAAGTACAAGGAGTTCATGGAGGAAACCGAAGGTGAGTTCGGAGGCGTGGGGATAGAGATAAGTATGGAGAAGGGGAGGCCGATAGTTGTGGCTCCCATAGAAGGGACGCCAGCCTTCAAAGCTGGTCTCCGTGCTGGGGACATAATTCTCGCCGTAGATGGAGAGGACACCTTCGGTAAGAGCCTGCTGGAGATAGTAAAGAAGATAAGGGGTAAGCCCGGAACCAAAGTGAAGCTCACCATAATGAGGAAAGGGCTGGATAAACCCATAACGGTGGAGATAACCAGGGCGATAATAAAGATAGAGAGCGTAAAGTACACCAAGTACGGAGACATAGGCTACGTGAAGCTCACCCAGTTCCAGCACTACACATCGAGAGATCTGAAGAAGGCCCTAAAGGATCTGTTCTCCCAGGGAGTCAGAGGCCTGGTCATTGATCTGAGGAACAATCCTGGAGGGCTGCTCTCGGAGGCCGTGAAGGTTTCGGACCTCTTTCTCCCCGAGGGCAAGCTGATAGTCTATACCAAGGGTCGCAGGGACGAGGAAAAGTACTACGCAAAGGAGCCCGCCCTCATCCCGCCTCAGCTGCCTGTGGTAGTTCTCATAAACAAGGGTTCAGCCAGCGCCTCCGAGATAGTCACTGGTGCCCTCCAGGATCACCACAGGGCGATCATAGTGGGAGAGAAGAGCTTTGGTAAGGCCTCGGTCCAGAATATAATACCTCTCGAGGACGGTTCCGCCATAAAGATAACGGTAGCTTACTACTACACGCCGAGCGGAAAGCTCATCCACGGCAAGGGCATAAAGCCTGACGTGAACGTGGCCATGGACGAGAAGACCTGGGAGAAGCTGGCCCAGACCATAAGGAAGATGAGGATAGAGGGCAACGGCAGTAAA
>JALWEK010000127.1 GCA_027014185.1 Aquificaceae bacterium | reverse complement strand
GTTCATGGAGGGAGACTACACGAGGGAAGAGCTCAAGATGCTTAACGAGACGAGGAAGATAATGCACGACGATAGCATAAAGGTCTCCGCCACCGCTGTCAGAATTCCCGTCTTCTACTCTCACTCCGAGGCCGTTCACATGGAGACCAGGAAGGCCATATCTCCCGAGAGGGCGAGGGAAGTTCTCTCCAGGGCTCCGGGAGTGATAGTGATGGACGATCCCGAGAAGGGGATCTACCCCACCGCGATAGATGCCCAGGGAAGGGACGAGGTCTTCGTGGGAAGGATAAGGGAGGACGTAGCCTTCACGCCGGGGCTTGCCATGTGGGTTGTGGCGGACAACATAAGGAAGGGCGCGGCCACGAACACGGTCCAGATAGCTGAGCTCCTGGTCAAAGAGGGTCTTGTGTAAGATCCGTTGAGTAGTATCTTTATTCATCAGGAGGAAGCTCCATGAGTAGATTGTTGATTTTGCTTCTGCCTCTACTGGTTCTGGTGGCGTGTGAGGGCAAGAGAACCGAGACTGAAGCTCCGATCAAGGAGGAAAAGGTAGAGAAGAAGGTGATAATACCTAAAAAGGATTACGCCCTCCTTATAGTGGAGAGTAAGAGCTGCATATACTGCAAGCAGCTCGATAAGGACATAAAGACCGAAAAGAGCCTCCAGGAGGCTTTGAAGGACATAGATCTGTACAGGATACTCTACGAGAGCTACACGCCCGTCGAGGCCAACTTCGGTGGAAAGGTAGTGCAGATGTCCGAGAACGAGCTGGCGAGGACCCTGAACGCTCTCTCCTTTCCAAACCTGATCTTCTACGACAAGCAGGGGAACATAATACTCCAGATACCGGGGTACGTTTATCCAACTCAGCTCGTCTGCATAATCGACTACGTGAAGAGCGGGGCGTATAAGGAGGAGGACGTGAACACCTATGTGAAGAAGAAAGGCTGCGCATGAAGGTTGTCCTCTTCGACCTCGACGGGACCCTTATAGACTCAGCAGACGACATAGCCCTCTCACTCAGGCTTACTCTGGAAGAGCTCGGAAGGTTGGACAGGATGCCCACCGACGTGAGGAGTCTGATCGGAGGAGGGGTCAGGGCTCTCTTGGAGAAGGTTCTCGGGGAGGAGTTCGAGGAGGAGCACGTAAAGGTGTTCAGAAAGCATTACCTCAGTAATCCTGTGGTTTACACCAGACCGTACGAGGGTGTTCCGGAGACCCTGGAGGAGCTGAAAGAAAAGGGTGTTAGGCTCGCCGTCGTGACCAACAAGCTGGAGGAGCTCTCGGTGGAGATACTCAGGAGGCTGGACCTGCTGGATCTTTTCGATATAGTTGTAGGAGGGGACACCTTCGGGGAGAAGAAGCCGTCTCCCCTTCCCGTCATCAAAGTCCTGGAGTTTATAGGGGCAAAACCTGAGGAGAGCCTTATGGTTGGGGATACGGAGGCGGATATCCTGGCGGGTAAGGGCGCAGGAACGAAGACCGCCTTGGCCGGGTGGGGTTACGTCAAGAACGGTTCGGCGAGCCCCGACTTCGTTCTCAAAAGTCCCAGAGAGATCCTCAGTTTAGCATACCCAGTATCTGATGCTTTATAACGTGAGCGGGCTTGTAGTCCGGCTCTATCTTCAGCGCCTCTTTAACTTCCTCTAAAGCGTCGTAGAGCTTTCCCATCGCCATGTAAGCTCTGGCCAGGTTCATGTGGGGAAAGTGCCTGGCGTCGTAGTTCTTGGCAACTATAGCCTGCTTTAGCCAGGGGATAGCCTCCTCGTACCTTCCCATCTCTATCAGGTAAGCCCCTATGTCGTTGTAGGGATTTCCAAAGTCTGGATCTATCTCTATAGCCTTCTTACAGGACTCTATAGCCTTATCGTAATCTCCCTTCATGCTGTAAGCCCAGCCGAGGAAGGTGTAGGCTTTGGCGGTGGGCTGGATCTCTATGGACTGTTTGTAGAGCTCTATCGCCTTATCTATCTCACCTACCATGTGGTAGTTGTATGCTTCCTCGAAAAGCCTCTGGGCTTCCTTCTCGGTGTACTCCATCTCTCTTTCCTCCGTCGTTTATTAATATAATTTGCTTAGATAATATGACAAGGACACACTCAAAGAACTCGAAGTTAGCCTCCTCCGTGTAGGGACTTCTACCAGAATGCTCTTGATACGATCACTTAAAGAGCTTATAGATCACGGAGAAGTCCAGGCTTCCCAGTCCCATCTTCCTGGCAAGACCGTAAGTTTCCTTAACGGCGGAGGTGGTGAAGGAAAAGATACCGAGCTCTTTCAATAGGTCCTGAACGTAGTGGAGGTCCTTGTATATGAGGTCTGTCGAGAAGTGGGTGGAGAAGTCCTCTTCCAGGAGCTTCTTCTTTTTAACGTCCAGTATGTAAGACCTGCCCGCCCCTGCGTTCAGGATATCTATCATCTGTTCCTTACCTATGCCGGCCTTCTCAGCTATGGCAACCGCCTCGGCCAGTATGTCCATAAAACCACCCAGGACTATGTTGTTGATGAGCTTCACCTTGGTCGCCTTCCCGGCCGGTCCCACGTAGAAGATGTTCTTGCAGAACTTCTCAAACAGGGACTTGTTCTCTTCAAACTTTTCTTCGTCTCCTCCAACAACTATGGTGAGCTCACCCTTCTGGGCGGGGATAACGCTACCCAGGACCGGGGCGTCCAGGTAGTACGCCCCCAGTTTTTTAAGTTCCTCGTAGGCGAGCTTTGCATACGAGAAATGGTTTGTTGTCATGTCTATGATCGTTTTCCCCTCTACCTTCCCAGAGGTAAGTCCCCCTTCTCCGAAGATGACCCTTTCGCTCGCCTCGGAGTCGAACACTATCACAAAGACCTTCTCCACCCTGCCGATGAGCTCGGCAGGGGTTTCGGCCACCTCAGAGCCGGTCTCTTTAGCGAACTCTTCGGCCTTTTCTCTGGTTCTGTTCCAGACTACAAGCTCAACTCCCTGCTCTACAAGCCTCTTTGCTATCGCCCATCCCAGGTGTCCGAGGCCTATAAAGCCTACTTTCATCTGGCCGTTCCCTTTTCAGGTTTTGTAAAAACGGCTAAGTATAGAAGTACAAAAGCGACAGCCCCACTAACTAGATAAGGAATCCAGTCAATAAATCTGTCACTCATCACTTCCTCTCTCCAATAAGATAACACCCACGACCAAAAACATAAACACAAGAGCGGTCCCAACTGCAAGCTTTTTGGAATCTATACTGTCCTTTGAAAAGGGCTGGAGCATGAGAAAAACAACGTGGGCTACCATAAGAGCTAAACTAGTTTTCCCAAGCT
>JALWEK010000126.1 GCA_027014185.1 Aquificaceae bacterium | reverse complement strand
CGCTAACTGTTTTCTCAGAGTCGCCTATGCAATCTATGATCATCAGGCGCGTGGGGTTCGAGAGAACCCTGTAAACCTCAGCCTGAAGCTCGTAAACCCTTAGGTCATCCATAACTTCCATAATATAAACATTATGGGATTGAGAACACCTTACCTCGCCACGGACGTGATAATTAGGCTCTGGAAGGGGGACAGTTTAAGAGGAATAGTCCTAATAGAGAGGAAAAATCCTCCCGTGGGGCTAGCCCTTCCCGGAGGCTTCGTGGAGGTGGGGGAGAGCGTGGAATCCGCTGCCGTGAGGGAGATGAGGGAGGAAACGGGTCTTGAGGTTGAGCTCTCCGGACTTCTGGGGGTTTACTCCGATCCCAAGAGGGATCCCAGATTTCACGTGGTTTCTGTGGTCTTTGTGGGTGACGCTGAAGGAGAGCCTAGGGCAGGATCGGACGCTAAAGAGGTTAGGGTGTTCAGGCTTGAGGATATACCCCTGGACAGGCTCGTCTTCGACCACAAGAGGATCATTCTTGACTTTCTTCGGCGAGCATGAGCTCTATCTTTCCCCTCTCCTCGTCCACCGCGAGAACCTTCACCCTGACAGTATCCCCTAGCCTGTAAACCTTCCCCGTTCTCACCCCCACGAACCTGTGGGCGGGCTCGTCGAAGACGTAGTCGTCGTCGGTGAGGGTGTTTATCCTGACCAGACCCTCTACGAGGGTCTCCTTGAGCTCAACGAAGAAGCCGAACTGAACGACCCCCGTTATTATCCCCTCAAAGATCTCCCCCAGCCTCGAGCGCATGTAGCGCGCCTTGAGTATGTCTATAGCCTCCCACTCCACCTCGTCCGCAAGCCTCTCCTGGGCGGAGAGGTGCTCTCCCGCCTCCTCCAAGTACTCTACCATTCCATCGAAGTCTATCTCCTCTCCCCTCAACGAGCTCTTGAGAAGCCTGTGGACTATTATGTCGGGGTACCTCCTTATGGGTGAGGTGAAGTGGGCGTAGTGCTCGGATGCGAGGCCGAAGTGTCCCAAGTTGTGGGGGCTGTACTTTGCCCTGCTCATAGACCTCAGGGTCAAAAACCTTACCAGCTGTTCCTCGGGCTTTCCCTCGAAGTCCTCTATTATCTTCTGGAAGAACTTGGAGTTAAGTTCCTTTGGCTTCTTAACCTGGTAGCCGAGGCCGTTCAGTATCTCGAGGAGGTTCTCAACCCTCTCTTCGTCGGGCGGCTCGTGAACCCTGTAGAGGCAGGGGTACCCTGTGTTCTCAAGATGGAGGGCAACGGTTTCGTTGGCCGATATCATGAACTGCTCTATTATCTTGTGGGCTATGTGCCTCTCGTAGGGAACTACCGCCGTGGGCTCCCCGTACTCGTCCACTATCACCTCGGCCTCCGGAAGGTCAAAGTCTATGCTCCCCTTCTCCCATCTTCTTCTGCTCAGTATTCTATAGAGGTCCTCCATTATACGGAGGGGCTCGACCACATGTGGGAACTTCTCCTCGAGGGCAGGGTCTCCGATTATTATGGATAGGGCCTCGTTGTAGGTTAGCCTCGCCTTACTCCTTATGACGCTCTCGTACACATCGTAAAAGAGGAGTTCCCCCCTTTCATCAAAGACCATCTCGCAGGTGAAAGCTAGCTTGTCCTCATCAGGCCTGAGGCTGCAGAGGTTGGCAGAGAGCTTTTCGGGAAGCATGTGGAGGGCCCTGTCGGGAAGATAGAAGGTGAAGCCCCTCTTGTAAGCCTCCTCGTCGAGGGCTGTTCCAGGTCTGACGTAGTAGGAGACGTCCGCTATGTGGACGAAGAGCCTGTAGTTGCCCTCTGGGGTCCTCTCTATCGCTACAGCATCGTCGAAGTCCCTCGCCTTCTCAGGGTCTATGGTGAAGCAGATCTGGTCTCTCAGATCCCTTCTCCTCCCGATCTCCTCTTGAGGCAGCTCCTCAGGTATAGCGTTTACCTCCTCCAGGACCTCGGGAGGGTATTCGGTGGGAAGATCGTACTTTCTTATGAGCAGGTCTATGGCGAGGAACTTCTCCTCGGGATGTCCTACGACCTCCTTCACCTTCGCCCTCGGCCCGGTTTCTCTGTTGGGGAAGTGGGTAATCTTAGCCACAACAACGGTTCCTTCCCTGAGCTCGGAGCAGGTCTTTTTTGAGAGCTCGAAGATCAGATGGGTGTTGTTGTCGAGAGGTTCCAGGATACATCTCTTCTTCTCTCTCCTCACCTTCCCAAGGACCTCGTGCTTTGCCCTTTTGAGGATCCTCTCTATCCTCGCTTCCTTCTTCCCTCTGAACTCCACTATCCTCGCCTTTACCAGGTCTCCGGCCAAGACCTTCTGGAGTTCGAAGGGAGGTATATAGACATCTTTTTCCCTTCCCTCCACCTCCAGGAAACCGAAACCGGCAGGATACGGTATCACCCTGCCTACTACCACCTCCTCTGTTTCGGCTGAGAACTTTCCCCTGGAGACCCTTACCTTGCCTTCCTTCTTTAGCTTTCTGAGAATTTTCTTCAGGCCCTTTCTCCCCTTCTTGTCTACGTTCAACTGTTTTGCTATCTGGAGGAATGAGAGGGGCCTCTTGCTCTTCTTCAGGATCTCTAAAACTTCTCTATCGCTTATCGTCTTCTCGCTGTCCGCCATCCGCTTTAAATTATAGGGTAACTTCCGATACATTAACTCAGTGAGATGGATCCGGGAGCTCTCATAGGGATAGGCGGCGCTTTCATAATGATAATTATTGCCATCGTAATAGGTGGCAGTCCTGCGGCCTTTATAAACATACCGTCTATTTTTATAGTCGTCGGGGGCGGGATGGCCGCCACCTTGGGAGGATTCCCCTTAAAGGACTTCATAAGGGGTGTGAGCTCCATAAAGGACGCCTTCCTCTGGAAGCCTCCCGATCCCATGGAAACGGTGGAGTTCCTCTCGGAGATAGCTACCAAGGTCAGAAGGGAAGGGATTCTGGCCCTCGAATCGGAGATAGAGCTTTACTACGAAAGAGATCCGTTGCTCGGAGATATGATAAGGATGCTCGTTGACGGTCTGGAGCTCGAGGAGATCAAGATCAGTGCCGAGGGGGCGATAGCCCAGCTTGAAGACAAGCTGGGAACCAACGTAGCCGTTTGGGAGAGGCTCGGAGACCTCTTCCCGGCCTTCGGTATGATAGGTACCCTAATAGGACTTATACAGATGCTCAAGAACCTCAACGACCCATCTGCACTGGGACCAGGTATGGCGGTCGCCCTGATAACCACACTTTACGGGGCTATCCTTGCCAACGCCTTCGCCATACCCATAGCC
>JALWEK010000125.1:7306-10426 GCA_027014185.1 Aquificaceae bacterium | reverse complement strand
GTATATACCTTCATATTAAAGAAAATTTTATCAAATGGTCCTAATAGAGGTTTTTTATTATTGCTATTACAGAAATACCACTGATTATTAATTCTTCCTTTGTAGAATAAAGGAACTTTTGAAGGATATAAAAAATCATCTGAATTTGAACATAGCTCTATTTCATCAAACTCATCACTTATAGGATCTTTTGAAGAAGAAAAATCACGATATAGTTGTGTGCGATATGTCCTGCGTTGAAGGCTACGCGGAAAAGAGTATAGACAACGTCAAATCCCTCTCACCAGCCTCTAAGGTTTTAGTTTTTTCCTTCGACCCTCCCGGCAAGCATCGGGAGTTCATAAAAAAGATCGGGGCGGACGGCTACATAAATAGGCCCTTGAACCCGGAGACTGTTCTGGATTCGGTAAGGGCACTTGTGGATAGTAACTAAAGCTGCCCAAAAACCTTCCGAATTTAAGAGATAAGACCCAAGGAGGTTCGAGAATGAAAGATATACTCCCTCCGGAGGAAGGTGGAAAGGTAGGTCAGATCCGTAAAAAACTCTCACAACAACAGAGAACCTCAGCGAGAAAGCAAGCACTTGTGGAGAGGCTCGCGTCGGCTGCCGAGGAGGTGGCCGCATCGGTATCGGAGATAGCTTCTGCAACAGAAGAGGCGAGGCGCTCTGCAGAAACCGTGGCTTCTGCAGCGGAGGAGGCAGCACGATCTACCGAAGAGAATAGGAGGGCAATAGAAGAGATCGCTGGACGAATACAGAAAGGTGTAGAGGAGGCCAGCACGCTACACTCCATGGTGGGAGACCTCTCTCAGAAGACCCAGAGCCTGTCCCAGGAGATATCCGAACTGGCCCAGAGTATCTTGGACACATCGGGTAAGGTTGAAAGCACGGCCGATACGGTGAAGGTTATAGATGAGATCTCTCAGGAGATAGAGAAGGTCACGGGATCCATACTGCGTATAGCTGACAGGATAAACCTCCTCGCCCTGAACGCGGCCATAGAGGCTGCCAAGGCAGGAGAGCATGGTAAGGGCTTCTCGGTGGTTGCGGAGGAAGTGAGGATAATGACCGAGATGTCCGAGAAGAACGCGAACAAAATACAGGAACTCCTTGGGGCCATAGTGGGGAGTATAAAGAGCGTGGTGGAGCAGATAAACTCGCTGGTGGAGGAAGGCAAGAAGCAGGTAGAGGTTATGCAGGAAGTGGTTGGAGAGTTTGAAAACATATCTAAGATGATCTCGGATCTGAGCTTGGCGGTTGAGGACTTTATAAACTTATTTAAAGAGCAGCTCAGAGCCCTTGAAGAACTAAGGGCGAGCTCGGAGCAGGTGGCGTCCGCTGCCGCCGAGCAGTCTTCGGCAGCCGAAGAAATTTCCAGGTCCGTGGGCGAGCTCGCGAGCGCGATGGACGAGATAAACTCAGCCGCAGAGGAGCTCCGTAGGATGGCGGTGGAGCTGAGAGACGCCCCTTCCATAGAGGCCAAGGCCGCCGAGCAGGTTGCCGCTGCTGCAGAGCAGCTCTCAGCCTCTATAGAGGAGTTCTCGGGAAGCATAGAGCAGGTAAAACAGGCCGTGGATCAGCTTTCCGCCGCCGCGGAAGAACAAGCCCGTGCGGTGGAGGGTATGTTCAATCTTGCAAGGGGCTTGAAGGAAGCTTCCCAGAACGTATCCAGCAGTGCAAAGAAGAGTTTGGAGGTCCTCAAGAACGCACTTGAGGCTTACACCAAGGGAAGGAAGTCCCTCCTGAGTGCGCGTGACAACCTGGAGGAGCTGAGAAAAGGTATAGAGGACAACATGGACACCCTGAGGGAGCTGAGGAAGAAGACCTCCCACATGAACAGGATAATAGGCAAGCTCGAGCTCATAATGGTTCAGACCAATATGCTCTCTGTGAACGGTTTTATAGAGGCGGCCAGGTCTGGTGAGTTCGGCAAAGGCTTCGAGGTCGTGTCTTCCGACATAAAGAACCTCTCCACAGAAGGTACTGAAAACATAGACTCCCTCCAAAACAGCCTCGCAAACATAGAGGAGCAGTTCGATACCTTCGTCCAGCTTCTCACGGTTGCGGATGCAGAAGTTTTAAAGGATATGAGCACAGCCCAAGAGAACGTTTCCCTCACGGAGGAGGGTGTCCAGCTTACTGAAAAAGCTCACAACCTCTTGGGAAGGACCTCGCAAGGAGCTGAAGAGACGTTGGGGAAGGCTGAAAGCATAGAACAGTCCTCCCAGCAGATAGCCTCAGCGGCGGAGGAGACGGCGAGAACCACCAACGAGCTTGCCCAGGCTATAGATCAGATAGAGCAGGCCGTAAGGCAGATAGCACAGGCTATAGACGAGCTCGCTGCGGTTGCTGATGAGCTTCAGGTTTACTGAGGGATTTTCGGATGCTCAGCTTCACGCTGTTTAGGATAGGGGAAGAGGTATTCGCCTACGAGACCGGGAGCGTGTCCGAAACGATAAAGGTAGATAGAGTTTTTCCGGTTCCGAAAGCACCTCACTACATAAAGGGGGTTGTAAATCTCAGAAACAGAGTCATACCCCTGATAGATACGGGAAGGCTCCTCTGGGACGAGGGTATGGAGAGCGATACGGCTGTCATCCTAGATGTAAAGGACGAGCCGATAGGAATACTTGTGGATAAGGTTATCGGCATAACCGAGGTTGTGGAGGAGGATGTAAAGGACAAAGAGGAAGTTGAGATAGCCGATATTAGGGAGGACCTTATCGAGGGTATCTTTGAAAAGGACGGCAGCGTAGTCTTCATACTCGACCTGTCTCCTGTTCTCGAAAGTAAGGAAAGGGCAGCGAAGAAGGCTCAGAGGAGGAAGGGTCCTTCGGAAAAAGAAAGGACTGTAAAGGGGAAAGAAGAGCTGGAAGGATACGTAATATTCCAGCTCGGGGAAGAGTGGTTCGCGGTCTGGGTTGAGGATGTCAGGGAGATAGTGGACTACCCTTCGCAGGTATCCCCCATTCCCAGGAGTCCGGATTACATAGAGGGCGTCTTCCTCCTTAGAGGGGAAAAGCTCGTCCTGGTATCTTTGAGAAAGCTCCTTGGGGTACCCTCCAGCAGGCGGGAGCAGAGGGTTATAGTGTTTAAGCTCGGAAACGTGGTCATAGGTG
>JALWEK010000125.1:0-7296 GCA_027014185.1 Aquificaceae bacterium | reverse complement strand
ACGTGAAGGAGATAAGGTGGATCCCGAAGGACTCGATCCTCAGGATGGAGGGGAGGGTATCCGAGGGGGTTGTGGTCTTGGATGGGGGATCCAGGCTGGCCTCGGTGTTGAACGTTCAAGAGATGCTGAACGTAGAGGATATAGAGGGTGTGATAGAGGCAGAGGAAGAGACCGAGCGTACGGAGGTAAAAGAGATGAGGAGCTTTGTGAGGTTCGATCTGGGGAACGTGGATATGGTCATACCTATAGAGAAGGTCAAAGAGGTAATAGAGGTGGATGAGGTCTCGCCCCTTCCTGGTGCGCCGGACTACGTGAGGGGGATGTTCAACCTCAGAAACTCGGTCATAGCGATTATAGACCTTCCCAAGAAGCTGGATGTCAAAATAGAAGGGGATTCTAACAAAGTTATAGTCCTGGAGTACATACCGGCAGGTCTTGTGGTTACTAAGCTGAAGGGGATCTTCAGGGCGGAGGAGGAGAACATACAGCCTGCCGAGGACCTGGCGGGAGTTGAGGAGAACTTGCTGGAGGGCATAATAAAGACGGAGGACGGCGGGGTAATATTTATACTCGACGTGGATAAGGTTATAGAGGAGCAAGACATAAAACTTCTCAGGGAGGAAGTTGTCGAAGATGGGAGAGAGTGAAAGGGAGATTATATCAAAGCTGATGGACACCATACTCAGCACGGCAAAGGCCGTGGAGGACATGATAGATACCTCCTCCCTCGCCGAGTGCGATGCCGTGTTCGGCGGTGCCCTGGAGAAGTTGAACCTATTTTTCAAGAAGATAGAGGGCAGTTTTAAGGACTTTGTCATATTTGAGAGCTACGTAACCTGCGCCTATACGAGCGAGCTCGGCTTTGGTTTGAGAGACATCCCGGAGGAGATAAGGGAGAGGGTCTGGGAGCTCCGCGATAATCCGAAGGTATGCGGCTTTACGGGTGAGGAGTGTAAGTGCAAGAAGTCGATGAACTATCTCAAAGAGCGCTTCTCTGAAGCTATCCAGAAGCTCGGTTCCTTCGGAGAGTCCATAAAGGCAGGCTCAGGGGAGCTCAAGAAGGGTATAGAGGAGCTGGGTAAGGAGGTCGAGAAGCTCACCCTGAGCGCCGAGAAGATAATGAACATCGCAGAGGTTATAGAGATCATAGCCCTCAACGCTTACATAGAGGCGGCCCGTCTCGGAGAGCAGGGGAGGGGTTTCAAGGTCATAGCGGACGAGGTGAGGAGGGCCTCGGTCCGGACCAACGAGCTCGCCTCGGAGATCATAGGTGCTATCAAGGACCTTCACAGCAGGTTCGCCAAGCAGATGGAGGCACAGGACAGCTTCGAGACAAACATGGTCAATATGGAGAGAGAACAGAAGGAGTTTTCCAACAAGCTGAACAAGGACCTTCTCTGGATGGCCCAGAACTTCATGGACTTCCTCGAGTATATGAGGGAGTATGTGAAGGAGGACATGGATCTCCTCAAGGATGTGCGTGAGACTATACTCTCTGCCCTTCAGACTATAGACCTCTCCAACCAGAGGCTTCAGAATACGAAAAAGGCACTAGGCCTGCTCGCCTACATGATAGAGGACTTCGAAGGAGTCCTCAAGGGTAGTAAGGATCCCCAGTCTGCCTGGAACCATGTGCAGATACTTTACGAGGAGTTCAAGCAGATACCGAAGCTGAAGGAGGAGAGGGAGATAATAGCACGCGCTGAGGGTAGGACCCTGGACCACTCTGAGGACGTTGTCGGTCAAAAGCTTGAGGATGCAGAAACGGACATAGAGCTCTTTTAGGAGGTGTGAGCATGAAGAGGGCCCTTGCTGTTGATGACTCGGCAACGATGAGGAACCTGGTAAAGATGGCACTGGAGTCCGAAGGTTTTACCGTTGATACCGCAGAGAACGGGCAGGAAGCCCTTCAGCTCGCTAAGAAGAACACCTACGACATAGTTATAAGCGACATAAACATGCCCGTTATGGACGGTCTTCAGTTCCTTAAGGAGTTCAGGGAGATGAACAAGAGGACCCCCGTCCTCATGCTGACTACGGAGACCGAAGCCCGCAAAAAGGAGGAGGCCAAAAGGCTCGGTGCAACCGGCTGGATAGTTAAGCCCTTCAAACCCGAGGATCTTGTGAAGGTGGTCAAGAGGGTCGTCAGATGAAGTACCTTATAAAGTTCAGGCTCGGCAAAAGTGTATTCGAGAGGGCGATAGACCCCAGGTTCTACATAGAGGATTTACAGGAGCTTGGCAAGGCTGATGTAAAGATAATCAAGGAGAACATACCGGAGCCCGACGAGGAGCCTACCGATGAGCATCGCTTCGAGGCGGACGTCCTTTTAGAAACGGACAGATCCTTAGATGAGATAAAGGAGATACTGGAGTTCATATTAGAGGACGGGGTTGAGATAGAGGTCCTCGAAGGAGAGCAGAAAGAGAAGAAGGAAGAGACAACCGAGAAGAGGGCGGAAGTCCCCCAGGCACTCTTAGAGAACTACAAGCTTGAGACCGAGGAGATACTCTCCAGACTTAGGGAGTCTCTGGAGGAGCTCTACAGCGACCCGGGGAGCCTGGAGCTTATAAACGATGTTTTCAGGAGCTTTCACACCCTTAAAGGGAACACGGGGCTTATACTCTCTTACGGAGAGGAGCCGAACCTCAAGTACATCCATGAAATAACCCACAAGGCCGAGACGGTCCTTCAGAAGGCAAGGGACACGGGCATAGGACTCTCCCAGAGGCAGGTAGAGATACTCCAGGAGCTCGTGGACAGGCTGGACGACCTTTTCCTGGCCTTCTCCGAGGGCAAGGAGGAGGACGCAGAGGATGTTTTTCAGCTCCTGGAAGAACTCGGTTCTAGCGTGGAGAAGAAGGAGGAGCTTAAACAGGGGGAGGGCCTTCCCTCCGATATATCTGCGCTTTTGAACGTCGCCTCTCAGTACGTTCCCGTTTACAGGGAGCTCTGTACAAAAGAGGAGCTGACTGAGGAAGAGGAGGATTTCTTCAGGCGCTCTCTAGTGACCCTTTACAAGGTGACCAAGGAGCTTGGCTTTGAAGATCTCAACAAGAAGGTCAAGGACCTTCAAAACTCCTTCGGAAACGTAGACTTCAAAGAGTTCTGTGAGAACCTGGAGGAGCTCGCCAGGGACCTGCAGAAGCTGGTGGAGAGCAAGAGCGCTGAGGCCAAGAAGGAGGAGAAAAGGGAGGATAAGAAAGCCTTCGATGCTTCCAAGTATGTAAGCAAGAGCAAGTACCTGAAGATAGAGGAAGGCGTAATCCAGGATCTCATGGACATAGTTGGCGAGCTCTCGGTCTTCAAGGAGTGGATATACCTATTTGCCAACAAGCTCCAGAAGTTCTACGGTGTTCCAGACGCGGCCAAGGAGCTCAAGGACAACATGCACAGGTTCAGGAGCCTGATGGACAGCCTTCAGAGGACCATCCTGGAGATGCGGATGGTTCCGGTTTCCACCCTGTTCGAACGCTTCCCGAAGCTCGTAAGGGACCTTTCTAGGACTCTGGGCAAGAAGGTTAAGCTGGAGATAGAGGGTGGGGAGACCAAACTCGACAAGGTGATAATAGAGAAGATAGCGGAGCCGATGATACATCTTGTGAGGAACGCGATAGATCATGGCATCGAGACGCCCGAAGAGAGGGAATCCTTAGGCAAGCCGATAGAAGGACATATAAGGATAAGGGCCTTCCAGGAGGGCGGGAGCGTTGTGATAGAGGTTTCCGACGATGGAAGAGGCATAGACGTTGAGAAAGTCCGCAAAAAGGCCATTGAGAAAAGCCTTTATACGGAAGAGGAGCTTTCTCAAATGAGCGAGGAGGAGATCCTTCAGATAATCTTTCAGCCGGGCTTCTCAACGAAAGATCAGGCAACCGAGCTTTCCGGAAGAGGAGTGGGTATGGACGTTGTGGCTAACACTGTAAGGGAGCTCGGAGGGGAGGTGAGCCTCCAGACTCAGAAGTCTCTGGGAACTACGGTCAGGCTCATACTTCCCCTCACGCTCGCCATAAGAAAGATACTCCTTGTGCGTATAGGAGAAGTTACCTTTGGCATACCTGCGGAGGACGTGGGTGAGGTCTTCAGGATAGGCAGGGAGATGGTCAAGAGCCTCAAGGGTGTGAAGGTGGTTTACCACCGCGGAAGGGTTCTCGAGCTGGATTTCATAAATGAGAGGCTGGGTGTTAAAAGCACTGCGAACGGAACCCTGACCTTACTTATAGACAACTCTCTCTCTAAAGGTGTTGTGGTGGACGAGGTCCTGAGCACCATAGACACCGTCGTAAAGCCCGTTCCCTCAGTTTTACAGACCTCTGAAGAGATAAGCGGGATAACGATACTTGGGGACGGCAGTATAGTTTACGTTCTCGAGGTTCTCAAATGAACAAGATAAAGGTTCTCGTGGTGGATGACTCCGCCTTTATGCGTAAAGCTCTCAGGGAGATCTTGGAGAGCGACCCACAGATAGAGGTTATAGACATAGCCCGCAACGGGAAAGAGGCGGTAGAGAAGGTGGCAAAACTCAAGCCAGATGTGGTAACCCTCGATATAAACATGCCCGTTATGGACGGCAAGGAGGCGCTGAGGATAATAATGGAGGAGAACCCAGTTCCCGTGGTTGTGGTCTCCTCGCTCACCACGGAAGAGGCTCCCATCACTATGGAGCTTCTCGATATGGGGGCCTTCGACTACGTTCCAAAACCTTCCGGGACGATATCCCTTGACATACACAAGGTGGCGGACGAGATAATCGCGAAGGTAAAGGAGGCCTACCGTTCGAGGTTCAGAATACTTGCTAAGAAGCCTTCGAGGAGATTTGCAAAGGCCTCGTTCCATCCCACAAAGAGAGGTCTCGCCAAGTTCGTGGTAGCGATAGGTATATCTACTGGAGGACCGGCAACGCTGATAGACATACTCCAGGACTGTGAGGTGGACGATGAGACCGCTTACCTGGTGGTTCAGCACATGCCGCCTCAGTTTACCCCTTCCCTCGCAAAAAGGCTCTCCGAGTACACACCGATAGAGTTCTTCCACGCCTCCCACGGCCAGAGCGTCCTCGGAGGTTACGGATATCTGGCCCCGGGTGGTTGGCACATGAAGGTTACTCCCCAGAAGAAGATAAAGCTCTTTAAAGACGACAGTTACATATACTACCCGTCCGTGGACGTCCTCTTCGATTCGGTGGCGGAAGTTTACTGTCCCAACGCTGTAGGGGTCCTGCTTACCGGCATAGGCCGGGATGGAGCTCAGGGACTCTTAAAGATGAAGAACAGGGGATGCATAACAATAGCGGAGTCCGAGGAAACGGCGGTTGTGTACGGCATGCCCGCAGCGGCAAAGGAGATAGGGGCGGCTATGGAGATCCTGCCAGCCTACAAGATAGCTTCTGCTATAAAGAGGCACCTTCGTAAAATAAAGGAGAGGGCGGTATGAAGGAGGACCTGCTTAAGAAACTAAGCTCTAAAGACAAGAACGAAGTCAGGGAGGCTATCTTGGCTCTGGAGGGTGAAAAGGACCCTGAGGTTTTGGATGCGGTGGCCGAGGCAGTGATCGCTTCGAAAAGCAAGGCGGTTCTCGAAGCTGGAAAAGACTTCCTCCTCTCCTACAGCGGAGATCCGAAGGAGCTGTGCGTTAAAGTAATCAAGTTCTTCGATTATCCGGAGCCAAAACTTAGGCAGGCAGCGATAGATATACTATCTTCGAAGGGAGATGCCTGTCTCGATGTTGTGTTGGAAAGGCTCGTAGAAAGCGAAGACTACAACATGCGTAAGTTCGCCCTGGACATACTTGCGAACGTGAAAACAAAAAAAGCGCTGAGCATACTTGAAAGGCTTATTGAGGACGAGAACCCGAACGTGAGCATGTCGGCACTCGAGTATCTCAGGAACTTTTCGGAGTTCACGGACGATGTGGTCAGGATTATCTCGAAGGCAATCCCCAAGGTTAGGGACGCTTACGGGCTTACAACCCTAGCCTCAACCGTAATATACGGAGAGATCAAGGACAGAAGGCTAATCGCACCCTTGAAGAGTAAACTCGAGGAGCTCACCGATCCCATGGACAAGTACTGGATATACAAGGTACTCATATTCCTTGGGGAGGAGAGCATATACGAGGATGCCCTTAAAAATGCAGAGCTTATTGGAATGAGAGGCGACGTGGAGAAGGATATAAAGATCTTCGGAACCGGGACGTAGACATGCTGACAAAGCTCTACTTCGACATACTGAGGGACATAATCTACAAAAACACGGGTATAACCTTCGACGACAAGAAGAAGTACTTTGTGGAGAACCGTGTGAAGGAACATATGGAGGAGCTCGGCATAACCTCACTGAAAGATTACATATACAGACTGAAGACAGACAAAAACGTCCTGAAAGAGTTCATCTCAAAGATAACCGTTAACGAAACGTACTTTTACAGGGAATACTACCATCTGAGGGCTTTGGCAAAGCTGGTTCAAACCGAGAACCATTCCTTTCCCGTTAAGGTTCTAAGCATACCCTGCTCTACCGGAGAAGAGCCTTACAGCATAGCTATAGTTCTGAACGAGGTGTTGGAGGATCTTAGGAAGTTTGAAGTTGTGGGTGTGGATATAGACACTAACGCTATAAAGAAGGCTAAGGAAGGGGTTTACGGCAGCAGGAGCGTGTCTAAACTACCCTCCAAGTACCTCGAGAAGTACTTTGATGAGATCGGGCCCGGCAAGTGGAGGATAAAAGACTTTCTAAAGAGGAGGGTCAGGTTTTACGAGGGGAACATTCTCGACAGGCTGTTTATGAAAAGCCTTGGCAAGTTCCAGTACGTGTTCTGTAAAAATTTGCTTATATACTTCGATGACAAGGCAAGAACGCAGGCAATAAACAACCTTTACGACGTGATAACCGACGGCGGTTACCTGTTCCTTGGGCACGCTGAGAGCGTGTCCCGTGCGTCCTCACTTTTTGAGCCCGTGAAGATCGAGGACACTATCGTTTACAGGAAGGTAACCGAGGAGGAAGATGATGAGTGGTGATAACAAGAAAGCCCTGGTTGTTGATGACTCGCTAACGATAAGGATATACCACTCCTCACTGCTGAGGAACTTCGGTTACGAGGTCGATACGGCGGAAAACGGCCTTGAAGCTCTGGAGATGGCCATGAAGAAGAAGTACGACCTGATACTTTCGGATATAAATATGCCCGTAATGGACGGGTTCGAGTTCGTTCGCAAGTTGAGGAAGCTCGATGAGTACAAACTTACACCCGTAGTGTTTATAACTACCCTGAACTCTGAGGAAGACAGAAGAAGGG
>JALWEK010000124.1:4287-10426 GCA_027014185.1 Aquificaceae bacterium | reverse complement strand
CGTTGTCCTCCACCGTGTGTTTGGGGACACCCGTTACGTGGAGCTTCTCGTCGGTGAAGTTGGGGCCGTTGTGGCACTGAACGCATCCGGCCTTGCCTATGAAGAGCTTCATCCCCTTAATCTGAAGCTCGTCCATAGCGTTCTTGTCCCCTCGCATGTACTTGTCGAAGGGCGAGTCGTTGCAGACTATCGTCCTCTCGAATGCGGCTATTGCCTTGGCGATGTTATCGATGTTTATCGGATCCTTGTCCTCCGGGAAGGCTTTTCTAAAAAGCTCCCTGTACTTTGGTATCTTCTTTAGCCTCTCTTCCAGAAGGTCGTAGTTCATGTTCATCTCAAAGGGCGAAGCTATGGGCTTTTTGGCCTGCTCCTCCAGGGTCTTGACCCTCCCGTCCCAGAACATGATCGTGTTGTAAGCCACGTTCAGGACCGTTGGAGAGTGTCTGAAGTGTTTGTTCTCTGGATAGGCTGGGGACATAAAGCGCTTCTTAGCCCACCCGTGGTTCGGATCGTGACAGGTAGCGCAGGAGGTACTTCCATCTCCCGAGAGTCTGGGATCAAAGTACAGAAGTTTTCCAAGCTCCACCTTCACGGGAGTTGTGGGGTTGTCTGCTGGCTCCGGCGGTCTATCCGGGAGGGGAGCTATCGAAGGTTTCTTAGCAGAATCTGCGCTCGCAACCAGAAAGACGAGCAGGGAAGCTACTACCAACCCTCTCCTCATAACCTACCCTCCTATCTGAGCTCAAAGACCACGCTTGCTGGCCTGCCTTCCTTAACCTCCACAGCCATCGTTTTCTCCCCAAAGCCTTCGTGCCAGAGCCTGAGCTTGTACTTCCCCGGTGGAAGCCCGCTTATCCTGAAGGCACCCTTCTCGTCGGTAACGGCGTAGTAGGGACTGCTGGTTACCACTGCCCAGGCCTTCATCCATCCGTGTATGTTGCAGGTTATCTCCACCACGCCGGGCTTGTTCAGCTCTACCCTGTCCACCATCCCCTTCTTATGCTGAGAGAGCTGGAAGATAGTCTCGAAGTCCTGAACGCCGTTTGCCTCGTGCTTCACAGGATCGTTGTTCACCACCTCCAAGACAGAACCAGCGCTCATGGCGAGTACCCTAGGGTGGAACTCGCACTTCTCCTGGACTATCCTCTTGATCTCCTTCGCTTTTCCACCCATGCCCTCAACGAAGACAACTGCGTTCTTCACACCTCCGTCCTTGGAGATCACATAGACCTTGTCTATCTTGTACCCTCTGCCGCAGACCTCCTTATCCTTCGTTATCAGCTTCCTACGGTTCTTCAGCTTCCTCTTGCCCACGTAAACGACCTTTCCCTCTATCACGCCGTTGCCCGAGGCCTTGGCAACGGTTTTTTCAGAGGGAAAGTACTTGACGTACCTGTAGTTGTAGTGCTTTCCTTCCACTACCTCGGTGGTGAACGTTACGGGGGCGAGTACAAGTGGGAGGGCTATTCCAAGCGCAACTCTTTTCATCTTTCTCCCTCCTGAGATCTATTTCTTGTATGAGAATTTGAACAAATGATAATAATTTGCAATAAAAAGTCTTTATGGGGCTTATAAGCTGGATTTATCAATTATCAGATGATAACTGTTATCAAGAGGGCCGGAGGAGCTTCTGATAAAATAACAGAGCTATGCGAATCCCTCTCTCGTGGCTCGGCGAGTTCCTGGATCTCGATGGGATCTCGGCCGAGGAGATAGCAGACAGACTCTCCCTGCAGAGTGTAGAGGCCACGGTGGAAACCTTCGGAATAGAGCTCAACGGGGTTGTGATCGGCAGGGTTCTAGATCTAAAGGAACATCCCAAAAGGAAGGATCTAGTAGTAGCCCTGGTGCAGGTGGGAGGGAATACGAAGGTTCAGGTGGTGACCGCCGACAGGAACGTTAGGCCGGGCGAAGGGGTTGTGCTCGCCCTTCCGAACTCAAGGGTTGGAGACAGGTGTGTAACCAAGAGGGAGTTCGAGGGCATGATGTCGGAGGGGATGCTCCTCTCGGCTCAGGAGCTCGGGCTGGAGGAGAAGAGCGAGGGCGTCCTGAGGATAGAGGAGGAGATCAAACCCGGAACGGACGCCAGGGAGGTTCTCGGCTTCGGTGAGAAGGTGATAGAGCTCGACATCACACCGAACAGGGGGGACGTCCTCAGCATCAGGGGGCTGGCTAGGGACCTGAGCGCTATATTAGACCTTCCTAAAAAGGAGGTTAGTTCTGAGCCGCTCGAAGAGCTGGGAAGTTTATCCATAGAGATAGAGGACGAGGACTGCCACAGGTACAGGGGTGTGGTTGTAGAGGGTGTGGAGGTCAGGGGGTCTCCGCTGAGGATAAGGAGGAGGCTATGGCAGTGCGGTATGAAGGCCATAAACAACGTAGTTGATATAACCAACTACGTACTCCTCCAGGAGGGTCAGCCCCTCCACGCCTTCGATCTCGACAAGCTGGAGGGCGGCATAAGGGTTAGGAGCGCTAGGAAAGATGAGAGTATAGTTACCCTCGACGGGGAGGAAAAGAAGCTGGACGAGGATATACTCGTAATCGCAGACGAAAAGGGTCCGGTGGCGATAGCCGGCGTAATGGGAGGCCTTGAGAGCGCCGTTACTCACGAGACAAAGAGAATACTTTTGGAGTCCGCCTACTTCGATCCCAAGAGGGTCAGGAAGGCTTCTAAAAAGCTGGGGCTCCAGACGGAGAGCAGCTACAGGTTCGAGAGGAACGTGGACATAGAAAGGGTGGATAAGGCCCAGGACATAGCGGTGGGTTTAATTAAAGAGACAGCTGGAGGGGATGTTAAGGCGGTCAGAGACGTTTACGTGAGAAGGTACGAGCCCAAGAGGATCTTTCTCTCTATGGGTAAATTCATTAGGTACGCCGGTGAGAGCTACAAGAACGAGGAGGCTAAGAGGATCCTGAGCGCCCTCGAGATCCCTCACGAGATAAAGAGGTGCGGCATAGAGGTTCTGGTCCCCTCCCACAGAAGCTTCGACCTCTCAAGGGACGTGGACATAGTAGAGGAGATAATGAGGGTAAAGGGTTACGATAGCTACCCCGCGGAGACCTTAAAGCTGCCTTCCGTTGGAAGGTTCTGGAGGGACGAACTCCTCGAGGTAAAGAAATTCTTACGGTCCAAGGGTCTGAGTGAGGTTATAAACATCTCCTACGAGGATGCTGAGCTCTATGATCTCCTGGGTCTGGAGAAGCCAACGATAGAGATAATCAATCCGCTCCTCTCCACACAGAGGTATATGAGGAGCTCCCTGGTACCCTCGCTCCTGAGAACGGCGATCTTCAACGAGAACCATTACAGCTACGATCTTGGAGTGTTCGAGCTCGGCAGGGTATTCCTTGAGGAGGGTGAGGAAGAGAGACTGGGCATCCTCTTGAAGGGAAAGGTAAGGGACTTCCCCCAAAAGGAGTGGGAGCCGTACGATCTTCTGGAGATGGTCCGCGGACTCGGAGAGATGTACGGAAAAGACGTTCAGTTCGATAACTCCGAGATCGGCTTTCTCCATCCTCATGTTCAGGCGAGTGTACTCGTAGAGGGTAAGAAAGTGGGCTTTGTGGGTAAACTCCACCCGGATCTCGTGGCGAGACTCGAGCTCAAGAGGGACCCTATCATATGCGAGCTTGACCTCAGACCTTTCATAGAGGAGAGGCTACCCCACTACAGAGCTGTATCGAAATTCCCCCCTGTTATCAGGGACTTAGCTCTCCTTGTGGACAAAAATCTCTCGGTGAGTAAATTATTAAATGAGATTAAATCTCAGCTTGGCGATAAGGTGGAAGATGTTATGGTTTTTGACCTTTACGCAGGTGAGAAGGTAGGGGAAGGCAAGAAGAGCGTTGGAGTTAGGTTGGTGCTCAGAAGTTTGGAAGGTAGCCTTTCCAGCGAGGAGGTGAACTCCTCAATCGAAGAACTGGTCAGGAGGTTGAGAGAGCGGCTGGGCGTGGAGATAAGATAAAAACCCTCCTGCCCTGTGCGTGGCCCGGGGACAATCATTGGGGCCTACAAGTGGGCTGAAGGGAACCCGGCTTCGGGGACGTCCTGAAGGGCTCTCCGAGAGGGTACCCACCTAAGAGAGCTGAGGCCCACAGAGATCCCTCGAGGTCACGACAGGGCGGGCCCCAACCATCTTGCCTTCCCCTCCTGGAAACAGGAGGTGGAAGTAGTTGTTGGCGAGTAAGGAAGAGGTAAGAAGGAAGTACCTGAGGATAAGAAAGAGTCTCGATCCCCGGACAAGGGAGGAGAGCAGCAGAAGGATAGTGGAGCTTATCCGCTCCCTCCCGGAGTTCAAAGAAGCCAGAAATGTCCTCCTTTACTGTCCCGTAAAAGGAGAGCCAGACCTTACCCCCCTGTTCGGGGAGATTCTGAGCAGAGGATCCAGGCTCGCACTCCCCAAGGTAGCTAACGGAGATCTTGAGATCATCTTTGTCGATGACCCACTGTGCCTAGAGGAAGGCACATACGGAATACCGGAACCCTCCATCGGGGAGAAGGCAGATCCGGAGGAGATAGACTTCGTAGCAGTCCCCGGTATAGCCTTCGACAGGAGAGGCTACAGGCTTGGTTTCGGCAAAGGTTATTACGACAGGCTCCTGAAAAGAGTAAGTGCTCCTAAGGTGGGGGTGGCTTACTCCTTTCAGGTGCTCGACAGCGTCCCGAAAGAAGAGTGGGACGAGCCCGTTGACCTGATAGTCACCGAAGAAGGAGTTATAAGGAGGTTGTGAGATGGAAAACAGTATGGTGTTCATAGGGATAGCGTTAGGAGTTCTCATAGGTAGTCTGGTCGTGTTCTTCCTTCTTAAGGGAAGGAAAGAAGAGAGTGCGCCTGCCGCACCTCAGGTAGATCTTGAGAAGGAGATCCGGAGGGCAGAGGAAGAGGCCCTCAAGCTGGTTAGGGAAGCTCAGGAGAAGGCGGAGAAGCTGCTTAAAGAAGCGGACGAGAAAGCCCAGAAGATAATATCCCAGGCTAAGGAAGAGGCGGAGAGGATAAGGAAGGAAGCGGAGGAAAGGAAGAGGGAGATAAAGAAGCTAGAAGAGGGGCTTCACTCGAAGGAGAGACAGCTCGAGAGGAAGTGGGAAGTTATAGAGCGCAGGGAAGAAGAGATATACAGAAGGGAGAAGGAGGTCAGGGAGTTCGAGAGACAGGTAGAGGCGAGGAGAAAGGAGGTCTTAGAGCTTGAGGAAAAGCTCGCCAAGGAGCAGGAGGAGATAAGGAAGCTCAAGGAGCAGGAGATGCTCGAGCTCCAGAGGATAGCCTCTCTCACCGTCGAGGAGGCGAAGGAGGAACTCCTGAAGAGGGTAGAGGAAGAGAGCAAACTCGAAGCCTTAAAGCTCATGAAGAAGATAGAGGAGGAGGCAAAGGAGAAGGCTGAGTTGGAAGCTAAGAGGATAGTTACCACCGCAGTCCAGAGGATCTCCCCCCAGATAGCGATAAACTACACCACAACGGCTGTAGAGCTTCCAAGCAACGAGTTCAAGGGAAGGATAATAGGTAGGGAAGGTAGGAATATAAGGACCTTCGAGCTCCTCACTGGAGTTGACCTGATAATAGACGACACGCCGGACGTGGTCACCATATCCTCCTTCGACCCCCTGAGGAGGGAGATAGCCAAGGAGGCCCTCGAGAGGCTTATCGAGGACGGGAGGATCCATCCCGCAAGGATAGAGGAGATAGTTGATGAGGTTAAGAAGGAGATGGACGAGAGGATAAGGAAGATGGGCGAGGAGACAGCTTTCGAGCTCGGGCTCCACGACATAAACCCGGGACTCTACTACTACATAGGGAAGCTCTACTTCAGAACCAGCTACTCACAGAACGTCCTCCTCCACTCCAAGGAGGTAGCGCACCTGGCAGGACTGATGGCGGAGGAGCTGGGGCTCGACGCAAAGCTCGCTAGGAGAGCGGGGCTCCTACACGATATAGGCAAGGCGGTATCCCACGAGCTCGGAGGCTCACACACCGACATAGGGGTGGAGCTCTGCAAGAAGTACGGCGAACCGGATGCTGTCATAAACGCGATAAAGGCCCACCACGAAGAGGAGCCCGTAAGGTACCCCGAGGTAGCCCTCGTGTGCGCCGCTGACGCCCTATCTGCGGCCAGACCGGGAGCGAGAAGGGAGACCCTCGAG